>DMQJ01000102.1:0-9128 GCA_003455715.1 Acidimicrobiaceae bacterium
TCAGGATGTCACCCGAGGTGGTGCGGAACGAGCCGTGCCGTGGCGCGGCGGCCGAGTGCACCGGTCAGCGGCGCGGCCGGCCGACGTGGAACAGCAGCACCGGGCTGCGGCCCACGACCTGATCGTTGGCGTTGTACGACACCAGCGCCATCCGTACCACCGCTGCACCGTTGGGCACCTCGAAGTCGAAGCTGCCTGCGGCGGCCGGGTCCAAGGTGACGAGTTCGCGACGGGCGCCGCGATCGACGGTGGCCCACAGAGTGACCGACGAAGCGTTGGGGTGTTGCGGCGCGCTCCACTCGCAGCGGATGGTGCGCTCCGCAGCGCGGCGGCACACCATCTGCAGGCGCTCCACCGGCGGGGCAACACCCACGACCGACAGATTGCTCACCGCACGAGGGTTGCCCTCGGGGCCGAGCACGACGAGCACGTAGCCGTACCGCTTGCCCACCTCGATGGTGGTGTCGGTCGTGGTCTTCACCGTCGGGTCGGACGTCTCGAACACCTTCACCCGGGTGAGCTCGCCCGACTCTCCGGTGCCCCTCCACAACTCCACGCCGGAGTACTCGGCCACGCCGACGCTCCACTGGCAGGCGGCGGTGGGCGTGCCCTCCACCATGCCGGCACGGCACGAGAGCCGAGCGCCGCGGGGCAGTCCTTCCGTACGGTCGTCGGACGCCTGGGCGAGGGGGGCGGCGAGGCCCATTGTGAGGGCGGCGGCAGCGGTGACGGCCGCGACTCGGGTCCAGCGTTTCATGGTGCTCCTTCCAGCAGGGTTGCTGCCCAGTTCAACGCTGACCGTGGCGGCTCGATTACACCCGACTGGTGATCACTGGCGAGCGCGGCGACGTCGGCGGGCGAGTAGCCTGGCAACGATGTTCGATGGCAAGTTCCGCACCCCGGTCGACAAGGCCGTCAAGCCGCTGGGTAACGGGCTGCGCCGCACGGGGCTCACCCCCGACCACCTCACCATCATTGGGCTGCTGGTTGCCGTCGGCGCCGCTGTGGCCATCGGGTTCGGCCAGCTCCGGCTCGGGCTGGGGCTCGTCATCCTGGCTGCGCTGCCCGACCTGCTCGATGGCGCCTTGGCCAAGGCGAGCAACACGTCGAGCCAGCGAGGTGCGTTCTTCGACTCCACCATCGATCGCTTTGCCGATGCGCTGCTGTTTGGTGGCGTCGCATGGCACTTTGCGTCCACCGAGTCGGCGCACATGGCCATCCTCCCGTTCGCCGTCATGGCGCTCAGCTCGGTCATCAGCTACATGCGGGCCAAGGCCGAGTCGTTGGGCTTGGAGGCCAAGGGCGGGCTGATGGAGCGTGCCGAACGCATCATCGCGCTGTGCCTCGGTCTGCTCATCCCGGTGCTGCTCATCCCCATCCTGTGGGTCACGTTGGCACTCACGGCCATCACTGCGGTGCAGCGATTCGTGAAGGTGTGGAAGCAGGCGGCGGTCGCCCCAGTCACCGCGGAGAAGATCGAGTTGCGCCGGGCTCGCCGCGAGACACGCCGTACCGTTCGGGTCGAGCGCCGCCACACCCGAATTGCCCGGGCTGGCCGCGCCCTTGGCCGTGACTGAACCCTCGCCCGACGCCGAGCGCAACCGGTTCACCGACGCTGCCACCGTCAGCGCCTATCGCCTCGGTTCCTTGGCGTCGCGGCTGATGCCCTCGGCGGTCGCTCAGGCTGCTGCGTCGTCGTTGGGTATCGGTGCCAGCTTTGCCAGCGCTGCCAAGCGGGAGATGATCGCCCGCCACTTGCAGCGGGTGAACCCCAAGCTGCGGGGCGCCTCGTTGCGTGTGGCGGTGCAGCAGGCGTTCGACAGCTATGCCCGCTACTACATGGAGAGCTTCCGCCTGCCCACGCTGAGCGCCCGCACCGTGGACCGCACGTTCACCACGGATGGCTTCCATCACATCACCGACGCGTTGGCACAGGGCAACGGCTGCATCTTTGCGTTGCCGCACCTCGGTGGCTGGGAGTGGGCGGGCCGGTGGATGACCGACCAGGGGTATCCGCTCACCGTTGTGGTGGAGGCTCTGGAACCGCCGGAGCTGTTCGAGTGGTTTGCCAAGCTGCGCCAAGACTTGGGCATGACGGTGGTGCCCACCGGCCCGAAGGCCGGCCCGGCGGTGCTTGCCGCGCTGCGAGCCAACCAGATCGTGTGCCTGCTGTGCGACCGAGATCTCGATCGCAACGGCGTTCCGGTCGACTTCTTCGGCGAGCGCACCACGTTGCCCGCCGGCCCCGCCACCCTTGCGTTGCGAACCGGCGCCCCGATCCTCCCGGTGGGTGTGTACTTCACGCAGCGCACCAACGGCCATCACGCCATCGTGCGCCCGCCCATTCCGCTCACGCGCCTCGGCGGCCTGCGCGACGACGTCGCTCGCATCACCCAACTCCTCGCCCACGAGTTGGAGTTCCTCATCCGCCGCTCACCCGAGCAGTGGCACCTCTTCCAACCCAACTGGCCCAGCGACCCCGGCTACTAGCTCCGATGCAGGCCCACTTGGGCGCTGGACCGCCGCTCCAAGGTTGGGAGCATGTGGACTCGCTGACGATGCCCTCCACACTCTCGGCCGTGGATAGCCGGTGAGGTTGCCGTTGCCGAGTTGAGCGCCTTGCCCGCGTCCGCGGTGCGAAGCTCCCGGCGGCCGTGGCTCGGTGTGTGCTGCCTCCGCCGTCGTGCCGCACCCTTCAACTACCGTGGACTCCGTGAAGAAGGTGGAGCGCGAGAAGCGAATCCGGGAGCTCTACGAGTTCCGTGCCGCGCTCGGCGAGCTCCTCGCCGTGTCCGATGCTGAGGAGCGGAGCTACTCGGGTCCTCCGACGATTGTTTCCAAGCCAGGGCATCATGGTGACTGGGTCGCCGCGCGGGCCAAGGTGGACCGGCTCGCGGCAAGGGCGGCCCACACCCTCCAGGCCGTGGGCGTGGGCATGTCGTACAAGCCGGCCGGCACTATGCAGACCGTGGCGGTGAACCCGGCCGCGTCGTGGGCCACGATGCTCGGTGACCGGCCGATGTTCTCGCCGCATGACATGGATGCTTGCCTCAACCAGGCCATCGGCGCTCTGGAGGCCAACCTGGGGAGCTCGTCGGAGCCGACGAGGGCGCCTATCCCGGGCGCCCGCCACGTGCCGACCATCGTGGTGGGCATCGTAATAGGCGCGGGTAGCACCGTGGCTGGCGGACTCATCTTGTGGTGGCTCGGAGTGGGCCGGTAGCCGCCCGCATAAAGCGCCCGCGTTCGAACCCCGCGACCTCGCGAATCCTTCCATCTTCACCTTGAAGGCGTGTCCGTCCGGGGCCTGGAGCGTGATGCGCTCGCCTCGCTCGCTGGCGGAGTCACGTTGCCGATCAAGGCTGGAGAGTCAGCCAAGTCCGGGCGCGTGCGGCCAAGTTCGACCACCGCGAATCCGTGACGGATGATCGCCCTGGGTGGTGAGCTCTGGCTCCGCGCCCCGGGCTACTCCTTGTGCACGATGTCGCGTCGGGAGCAACCAAGTGCACAACTTGCCGCAGCGGCGGACCAGATCCCAGGTGACGTCAAGCGGGAACGTTCAGTCGACGCTGTGGCGTGTCGGCTGCGCGCGTCGGGGCAGGCCGGCCAACAGCGAAACCAGTACGAGCAGCGGCCCCAGCGGCAGATAGACGCCGTTGAAACTGGTGTGTGCGAGGCACAGGAGCCACAGCCCCCACGACGGTGGGCGCTCGCTGCGGCGAGCGCGCCACAACAACAGCACCGTGATGACGAGCACCACGCACGACACCGCATTGCCAACGACAGCCTCAACGGTGTCGAGTCGTGGGCTGACGGCGGCGACGAGCACGGTGTCAGTGTGCGACGGCCGGTCGGGCTGCGCAAGGGCGTCCGGCGCTCGCCCACGGCGGAGGGGGCGGTTCGGAGGGGTCTGGGGGCGGGGTAGCATTGGCTGAATGTCGATCGAACAGCGAGAGGGATACCGCCTCTGGGAGGGCGGGCCGGTGCCGAAAGGCTCCGATGGCATCACCCTCGGTTCGCTGGTCATCGTTCGGCCCGGCAAGGCCACGCCGTATCTGTTGCGGCACGAGTTGGTGCATGTGCGCCAGTGGCGTCGCTACGGTGCCGCTGGTTTCGCCGCTCGATATCTCGGCAGTTATCTGCTGTGGCGGTTGCGTCGGAAGGGTCACCGCGGTGCCTATCTGCGCATCCCTCTCGAGATCGAGGCCGACTGGGTGGCCCGTCGTCAGCTCTCTACGGCGGTGCGCGACGAACTGCCCGAGCGCATCGCTTCCTGATCCGATCGGTTCCCCAAGAACGCTGACGTTGGGGTGGCGCGGGCGCTGAGCGCCGATATGTTCCGCCCTTGGCTTCCCCCAGTCGTGTGGTGGGCGTGCGCGCCCCCGTAGCCGGAGGAAGCCAGCGGTGAACAACCTTCCCGATCGTCCGCCGCCGCCGAAGTCGGTGGCCGAGCGTCTGCAGCAATGGCTCACGTGGGTGGGGCCAGGGCGAGTGGCCGCGGCGGCAGTCGCAGTGCTTGCAGTGTTGGCGGGGGCGTACTGGTTGGTGCGGCCGCCCGCGGCCACCACCGAGTCGCAACTTCCCTACGCCGGCACGCCGTCCACCGCGTCGGCGCCCACCGGCCCCGAGGGAACGGGGGTGGGCACCACTGCACTATCGACGCTGCCCACACCATCTGCGCAGGTCCAGTTGGTGGTGCATGTGGCCGGGGCGGTGGTCGCACCTGGCGTGTATCGAGTGAGCGACGGGGCACGAGTGGTGGATGCCATTGAAGTCGCCGGAGGGCTCGCCGCCGACGCCGACCTCGACGCCGTCAACTTGGCGGCGCCGATACGCGACGGCGAGCGGTTGTACGTGCCACGTGTTGGCCAGCCGGTGCCTTCGGTGGTCACCGGTGGGGGCGGAGGCGTGCCGCCGGGGGAAGGCGGTGGCGACGGCTCCGTTGCACCGAGCGGCCCCATCAACATCAACACCGCAACAGCCGCTGAGCTGGAGGCGCTGCCGGGCGTCGGGCCTGCCACGGCGGCAGCGATCGTGGCCCACCGCGACGAGCACGGGCCGTTCTCGACAGTCGACGACCTCACCGACGTTGCCGGTATCGGCCCCGCCAAGCTGGAGGCGGTGCGGGGCCTGGTGACCGTATGACCGCCGCCCCGGCGAGTTGGTCGGCCCTCAGAGGGCGGGTCGGCCGAGCAGGAAGTTGGCAGCCACCAGCGACGCCGCAACGCCCAACCACACGCCTCCGGCCAACCACATGTAGGCCTTCCAGAAGTCGCCCCACGTCGCCGCCGGTCGTCGGGTGGCACTGCGGGCGGCTGTGGTGCCCAACAGGAACCACAGCACGGCGCTTCCCAGCGCGGCGAGCGCGTACGTGGCGGCCCCCGACGTCAGCGGCACTCCAGCCACGAGAAGCCCCGGCGCAGCAAGCACGCTCAGCATCAATCCGGCGGCGCCCCGCACTGTGGAGGTGTTGCCGCGCAGCAGCAACAGGGCGACGCCGCCGAGCACGCCTGGAGCGAGCACCCCGAGGAGAGGTCCGAGCACGCGGATGCGGGTGCGGTACGCCCGCGGGCCGCCTGGCACTGGGCGCATCCGCCCGACCGGCTGATCGAACGCGGGCTGGTGGGGCATGAACGTCGAGTCGGCGAAGGAGTCCATGCGGTCCACAGCGAGATCGTACGACGCCGAGCCACCACGGCCACGGCACCACTCGCACCCGCCCACGTGGGCAACCGACCTGCATGTGCTGATGCTGGCGGCAGCGGTGGTCATCAGCATGTGGAGGGGCGTGGCCGCAGCAGCGGTGGCCGTCGTTGCGCTGTGGCTCGCCCGACCACCACATGCACTCTTGCTGCTTGCGACGCTGCTGGCGGTGGTGGGAGCCTGGCGGGCAGATCGATCGTGGGCCGATGCACAGCCTCGCCACGTGGGTGCGTACACCGGATGGGCGAACGTGGCGGCCGACCCCGCACCGTTTGGGCGGGCGCTGCGCGTGACCCTCGAAGTGGAGGGCGAACGGTTCGATGCGTGGTGCTACGGACGGGTGCGCGCCAAGCTGGCGGAGCGCCAACAGGGTGAGCGGGTGTGGGTGCAGGGCGTGCGCAGGACACTCGATGGCACGGCCGCCCGCCGCGCCGCGATCCGCCATGTGGTGGGCCGAATGGACCTTGAGGTGGTCGCCGACTGGGCCGACGAAGGGGTGCTGTGGCGGGCAGGCAACCGGGTGCGCACGGCCCTTCGCGGCGCTGCTGATGCTGCCATGCAACCCAACGACGCAGCGCTGTTCACCGGCCTAGTCATCGGCGACGACAGCCGTCAACCGCTTGAGATGATCGAGCGCTTCCGCGCGTCGGGTCTGTCGCACCTCACTGCTGTCTCCGGTCAGAACGTCGCGCTGTTGCTGGCGGCAGCGTCACCCTTACTCCGGCGGCTGCGACCGTGGGCTCGCTGGCTCACCACCTTGGGATTGGTGGTCTGGTTCATGGGAGTCACGCGATTCGAACCGTCGGTGCTGCGTGCGGGCGCCATGGCCATGCTGGCTTCCACGGCGTTTCTCGCCGGGCGCGATGCCCGGCCGGTGCGTCTGCTCGGGTGGGCCGTGGCCGGGCTGGTGCTGCTCGACCCGATGTTGGTGTGGTCGGTGGGCTTCTGGCTGTCGGTCGGTGCCACGCTCGGCGTGTGCAGCGCAGGGCCCTGGTTGGAGTCGCGGCTGCCCGGCCCGGGCTGGCTGACAGCCCCGCTGGGGGTCACGCTCGGCGCCCAGCTGGGCGTGGTGGTGCCCAGCCTGCTGGTGTTCGGTCGGCTCCCTCTGGTGTCGGTGCTGGCCAACCTGGTGGCGGTGCCTGCCGCCGGTTTCGTGATGCTGGTAGGTCTTCCCGCCGGTTTGCTGGCAGCGGCGGTGCCCGGGGCGGCCGAGGTCGTGCTGCTCCCGGCCGAAGTGGGCACACGGTGGGTGGCGACAGTGGCATTCGTGGCCAGTGAGATCGAACCATCGCCCGCCGTTGGTGTGGTGGGCTGGTTGCTCACCCTTCTCGGGGTCGTCGTGCTGCTCGCTCGACTGCACCTGCGTGGGCGCGGTTCCCGTGTGGCATCCTGAGTGGGCCATGCCCGCGTACTACATCACCGGCGACGACGAGTCGCTCGTCCTCTCCGCCATCAGCGACCTCGTGAAGAAGTTGGTCGGCGACGGCGATCGCACGCTCATGGTCGACGACTTCGACGGTGATGAGTTCGAGGTGCGGGCGCTTGTCGATGCCGCGCAGACCCCTCCGTTCCTCACCGACAAGCGAGTGGTGGTGGCCCGAGGCGTAGGCCGGTTCAACGCCGACGACGTGGCCCCGCTCGTTGCCTATCTCGACGACCCGCTGCCCACCACCGACCTGGTGCTGGTGGCCGGTGGCGGCCGACTGCCGAAGTCGCTCAGCGACGCGTTGAAGAAGGGCGGCGCGACCACCATCGAGACAGCGCCCCCGTCGCGAGCGAAAGAGCGCTCCGGGTGGTTTGAAGAGCAGATTCGCGCTGCGGGTCTGAAGCTCGACGCGCAAGCCCTGCAGTTGGTGGCCACCTGGCTCGGGGAAGACGCTGGCCGCTTGCAGGGCATCCTCGACACGCTCAAGGCCACCTACGGCGAGGGCACCCTGCTGCGCAGCGCCGACGTGGCCCCCTTCCTCGGCGACGCCGGGGGAGTGCCACCGTGGGATCTCACCGACGCCATCGACCGCGGCGACACCACTCGCTCGCTGCAACTGCTGCATCGCATGATGCGCGCCGGTGAACGGCACCCGCTGCAGGTAATGAGCATCCTCCACGGCCACTACTCCAAGCTCCTCGCCCTCGACGGCAGTGGTGCACGCGATGAGGCCTCCGCTGCGGCAGCGATCGGCATCAAGCCGGGGTTCCCCGCGCGCAAGGCCCTCGACCAGTACCGCAAGCTCGGCGGGGGAGGGGTCACCCGTGCGGTGGGCCTCATGGCGCAGGCCGACCTCGACCTGCGCGGCGCCAAGGAGTGGCCGGAAGAGTTGGTGATGGAAGTGCTCGTCGCTCGGCTTTCTCGCCTCGGCGCCGGCGGCCGGCGATAGGCCAGGCGGCAGCGGCCAGCGCACGCGAAAAGGCCCGGGCAGCAGCCCGGGCCCTTCGACAGCGATCGGTGAAACTCAGCCGGCGGCGTTGAGCTTCTTCATCAGGCGGCTCTTGCGGCGAGCAGCCTGGTTGGGGTGGATGACGCCCTTGGCGGCAGCCATGTCGAGACGCTTCACGGCCAGGCGGAGGGCTTCCTCGCCCTGCTCGGTGCCGGCAGCCTTGGTGGCGTTCTTCACGCGGGTCTTGAGCTCGCTCTTGACCGCCTTGTTGCGCTCGGCGCGCTTGGCGTTGGTGAGAATGCGCTTCTTCTGAGACTTGATGTTTGCCACGGAGAGAGACCCTTTGGTAGTGAAACCGGCCGGGAAAGGCTAACAGGACCGCCCCGGATGCCCAACCTGGCAGGGCTGCGGTTGACCAGGAGAATATGCTCGGTGCATGCGCACGGCTCCGCCACATCGAGCCCCGCTACGTCGGCTGTTTGCCGCGTGTGCCACTGCAGTAGCGGCTCTGTCGTTCGCATCCGTCGGCAACGCCGACGCGGAAGTGTCTCCGTTCGGGCCGCCAGCGGTTCGCTCCACGACGCAGGCCCGGCTGATGGACACCCGTACTGGAGGCGCCACCGTCGACGGGCTGGGGAGCGGAGCAGGACGGTTGAACCCTCAGCTTGGACAACGTCTTCGGGTCGCTGGGAGGGCGGGCGTGCTCGACACCGCGGATGCAGTCGTGCTGAACGTCACTGCGGTCGGGGCAACGGCAGCGGGCTCGGTGTTCGTCTGGCCGTGTGGCCGCTCCAACCAGTCCCAGACCGTGGTGTTCTATCGGGTGGGCGCAGCGGTCGCGGCGAGCGCCATCGTGCCGCTCGGGTCTGCACAGTTGTGTATCGGCAGCACCTCGTCGGTGCACGTCATTGTTGACCTGCAGACTCAGTTCGTCGCTGGCTCGGGGTTCGTGCCAGCAAGGTCGCTGCTCGTGCGCACCACGGGCGGAGTAGGGACCTCCCGGCTACCAGCCAACGTGTGGAGGCGGGCAGTGCCTCCGGCGGGCCGCGA
>DMQJ01000102.1:9349-12118 GCA_003455715.1 Acidimicrobiaceae bacterium
CGGGCCGCGACCTAACTTCATTTCTTACCGTGGTCGCTCGCGGAGCCACTGCGGATGGCCGCCTCGAGGTGCGGGGGTGCGAGTCGACGGAGGAACTGGTCGGTGACGCTGAGCGTCCCGCACTGTCGTTCCCAGCGGGGCATGCCGCGAGCACTCTTGCGGCAGTCCGGTCGTCATCGGGGTTGTGCCTTCGGTCGACGGCCTCCGTCGATGTCACCATCCACCTTGCGGGCACCTTGCCAACGAGCGGGCAACACGGCGACGAACTGATGCAGCGTGAATCGTACGCGGTCGGGGAGCCCTGGCACGAACATCGAGCACAACTCTCTGCCAGCACGGAGTATCGAGTGGGGCGGCTGGACCAGAACGCGTTTCTTCCCGGCTGGCAGGACGTCGCCGTCGTTGGTCTCGTGAGCAGCGGAGCAGTCGGGCGGGGTCACGTTGTTGCCTACCGCTGCGATGAACCGCGCCCAGCGACGTCGGTGCTGAACACGACGGGCGCGACGGTGAGTACGACGGCGTTTGTCGAGTTGGCTGACGACGGCGCGCTGTGCCTCTTTGCCACCGTAGCGATGGTGGTCGACGTCGCCGTCAACGGAGGCTTCGACGCGGCGGGTGGTCCGCTAGAAGTGGTCGCCCAGATGCAGTGCAGCGACGCCATCGCCCCTGTCGGAGTGCACCAGCAGGTGTGGGTGGGCGACCAGCGCGCCATCGGCGCGCAGGGATGGATCAGCGGTGGGGTAGCGCCTTATACCGTGGGCGGAGTTGCACCGGCTGACTGGACGGTGGTTCCCGCGGAGGTCAGCGGGGTACCCGGTGGAGGGTCGAGCTTTCTGGTTGCGTTCCTCAACGCGACCACGCGGCCAGTTGGCGACTCGGGAAGCGTGGTGATAGAGGTCACCGACTCCGCTGGCTCAGTGGTCAGGTTCGAAATCGCATACACCGTCACGTCCTACAAGCCGATCCCTGTCACGTGCTGAGGCCCACGCACGGCTCATCGGCTGTGTCAACCCGGCTGGCCTCGCCGACAGCGCCGGTAGCATTGCTCGACCGGCCATGGATCTCTCACGCATTCGCAACTTCTCCATCATCGCCCACATCGACCACGGCAAGAGCACGCTGAGCGACCGCATCCTCGAGCTCACCAAGGCGGTCGATGCTCGCGAGATGCGCGCCCAGTACCTCGACTCGATGGATCTCGAGCGCGAGCGTGGCATCACCATCAAGGCGCAGAACGTGCGCGTGGAGTGGAAGGGGCACACCCTCCACCTCATCGACACGCCTGGCCACGTCGACTTCGGCTACGAGGTCAGCCGGTCGCTGGCCGCCTGCGAGGGCGTGGTCTTGGTGGTCGACGCCGCCCAGGGCATCGAGGCGCAGACGCTCGCCAACTGCTACCTGGCGCTTGAGCACGACCTCGAGATCGTGGCAGCCCTCAACAAGATCGACCTGCCGGCCGCCGACCCCGATCGGTACGCGATGGAAATCGAGACCGTGCTCGGCATTCCCGCCGAAGACATCCTCCGCATCTCGGCCAAGACCGGCGTGGGCGTCGACGATCTGCTCGATGCGGTGGTCGAGCGCATTCCCGCGCCCAAGGGCGACCCCGAGGCGCCGCTGCAGGCACTCATCTTCGACAGCCAGTACGACCAGTACCGCGGCGTGGTCAGCAGCATCCGAGTGATGAACGGCCGCATTCGTAGCGGCGACAAGCTGCTGTTCATGCAGGCAGGCACCCAGCAGGAGGCCGTGGAGATCGGAGTGCGGAGGCCGGGCACCACCCCCGTGCCCGAACTGGGCCCAGGCGAGGTGGGTTATCTCATCGCCGGCATCAAAGATGTGGGCCAGGCCCGCTCGGGTGAAACGGTCACCACGTTCAACCACGGCGCCACCGAGGCACTCGAGGGCTACCGCGACCCGAAGCCGATGGTGTTCTGTGGTCTGTTCCCCATCGACGGCGACGATTTCGAGCTGCTGCGCGAGAGCCTCGAGAAGCTCAAGCTCAACGACGCCAGCATCACCTACGCCCCCGAGTCGTCGGGTGCACTCGGCTTCGGGTTCCGCTGCGGCTTCCTCGGCCTGCTGCACATGGAGATCGTGAAGGAGCGCCTCGAGCGTGAGTTCAACCTTGCACTCATCGCCACGGCTCCCAGCGTCGAGTACCGCGTGCACACCACCAAGGGCGAGATGGTGCTGGTCGACAACCCGGCCGATCTGCCCAGCCCGCAGAGCACCGACTACATCGAAGAGCCGTACTTCCGGGTGAGCATCATCACGCCGAAGGACTACACGGGCACCTTGATGGACCTGTGCCAGACCCGCCGCGGCGACCTCACCAAGCTCGAGTACCTGTCGCCCGAGCGGGTGGAGCTCCACTACCAAATCCCACTCGCCGAAGTAGTCGTCGACTTCTTCGACCAGATGAAGAGCCGCACCCAGGGGTACGCCAGCCTCGACTACGAGCTCAGCGGTTACCAGCGCAGCAACCTGGTGCGTGTCGATCTGTTGCTCAACGGCCAGGCGGCTGATGCGTTCAGCACCATCGTCCATCGCGACAAGGCCTACGCGTACGGCAACCGGATGTGCGAGAAGCTGAAGGAACTCATCCCTCGGCAGATGTTCGACGTGCCCATCCAGGCGGCCATCGGGGGCAAGATCATCGCCCGCGAGACGGTGAAGGCCAAGCGCAAGGACGTGTTGGCCAAGTGCTACGGCGGCGACATCACCCGGAAGCGCAAGCTGCTCGAGAAGCAGAAAGAGGGCAAGAAG
>DMQJ01000349.1:0-4362 GCA_003455715.1 Acidimicrobiaceae bacterium
GAGCCGGCTGAACAGGATCCGCAACAGGTCGTTGGTGTCGGTCACGGTGCCGACGGTGGAACGCGCGTTCGCTCCGATGCGTTCCTGGTCGACGATGATGGCCGTCGTGATGCCCTCGAGGACGTCGACGTCGGGACGGGCCATGGTGGGCATCAGCCCCTGCAGGAATGCGCTGTAGGTCTCGTTGATCAACCGTTGTGACTCTGCCGCGATCGTGGCGAACACGAGCGAGCTCTTGCCCGAACCGGACACGCCGGTGAAGACCGTGAGACGCCGCTTGGGGATCTCGACGCTGACGTCGCGCAGGTTGTGGACGCGGGCGCCGACGACTCGGATCCGGTCGTGGCGGTCGGCGGGATGGCTGGCTTCCTGGAGGGTCATGGATGGTCCTCTCACGTCCGCCGGTACCGGCGCGTGGCGAGCGGCACGGCGACGATGATCAGCACCGCGCTCCAGATCAGCGAGCCCACGACCTCGAAGCTGAGCGACTCGCCGCTCGCGTCGCTGGCGACCGAGCCGAGTGTGAGGCCTCGCACGGCATCGACGACGAACGACAACGGCTGATAGCGAGCGAACCACTCGAGCACGGCGGGCATGGTGTCGACCGGCACGAACGCGCTCGACAGGAACGAGAACGGCACACCGAGGATCCCGAGTGCTTGGGCGGCCTGGGCGCTGCCGGCGACGAGCCCCAACCACAGAAACACCCACGCGATCGCGAACGAGAACACCACGACGAGTCCCGCTGCGAGCGCAAGGTGGCCGACGCTGGTGTCGGGGCGGAACCCGACGGCGACACCGACGGCGAACGTGACCGCTGCGACCAGCACCGTCAACGCAGTGTCAGCGAACGCGCGTCCCGACAGCACCGCAACGTCGGACACCGGAAGGGATCGCAGCCGGTCGTTGACGCCGCCCGCAGCGTCCTCGGCGACGGCGACGGAGTTCCCGCCGGCGGTGAACAGCAGTCCGCCGACCACGAAGCCCGGGACGAGGAAGTCGACGTACGCGATCTCGTCGGTGCCCATCGCACCGCCGACGACGTAGCGGAACATCAACAAGAACACCACCGCCGACACGATTGCGGTGCCAAGCGTCTGGGGCGAGCGCACCAGTCGGTGCCTGATCCGGTCGGCCACCTGGGTCGCGGTCGTCGTGAACGACGCCGAGCCGATGGGGGGACTGACGACTCGGGTCGTCGTCGCGGTTGCGTTCATGCTGCCACCTCCTGGGGCGTGGTCGGGGATCCGGTGAGTGCGATGAACACGTCGTCGAGGGTGGGGCGGCGCAGTGCGATGTCGTCGATTCGCACGTCGATGTCGTCGAGTGCTCGGACGGTTGCGACCAGATCCTCGACGCCACGATGCGCTGGCAGGCTGAGTTGGTTCGTCCCGGTGGCGCGAAGGTCGTCGGTGATCGACAACGCCATCGCCAGGTGGGCTGCGGCGCCGGCAGTGTCGGCGCCTGGTGCGAGGTGGATCTCGATGACGTCGGTCCCGGCGCGACGCTTGAGCTCGGTCGGGGTGCCCGTCGCGACGGTGCGTCCGTGATCGATGATGACGACGTCGTCGGCGAGCCTGTCCGCCTCCTCGAGATACTGGGTCGTCAACAGCACGTCGGTTCCCGCGGCGACGAGCGCCTCGATCGCCGCCCACAGCTCGAGGCGACTACGTGGGTCGAGCCCGGTGGTCGGTTCGTCGAGCAGCAACAGTCGTGGTGCGCCGACCAGGGAGGCGCCGAGATCGAGACGGCGGCGCATACCGCCGGAGTACTCGCGTACGAGACGGTCGCCGTCGCCGAGCAAGCCCAGCTGGTCGAGCACGACGTCGGCGGCTCGTGTCGCACGGTCACGGTCGTGCCCGAACAGCCGCGCAACCAAGCGCAGGTTCTCCCTACCAGTCATCGCCGGTTCGACGGCGGCGTACTGCCCGGCGAGACCGATTGCTCGGCGGACCAGGTGGGGCGAGCGGACCACGTCGTGTCCGGCAACCGTCAACGAGCCGTTGTCGGGTCGAAGCAGTGTGGCGATCGTCTTCACGAAGGTGGTCTTGCCGGCGCCGTTCGGGCCGAGCACCGCCAGCACCCGCCCTCGAGGCATGCACACATCGAGTGAGTCGAGGGCGTCGGTCGTACCGAGCCGTTTGCGGAGTCCCGTGGCGTGCACGGTGAGTTCAGGAGAGGGGGAAGCCATTCCGGCAGTATCAACTAATGAGTTGATTGTGTCAACCATCTGGATGGATGAGTGTGGTGCTACGCTTCGGTCATGTCGCCGAGGCGCCGCAGTGACGATGACGCACGGATGCGCGACGCAGAGCGCACCCGGGCCGCTCTGCTCGACGCGGCGCTGGTCGAGTTCGCCGCCAAGGGTCGAGCCGGTGCGCGGGTGAGCGACATCGCGGAGCGCGCCGGGGTCAACAAGCAGCTGATCTCGTACTACTTCGGCGGCAAGGACGGTCTCTACGACGCGATCCTCGAGCGGTGGTATGCCGAGGAGGACCGCTTCGACGAACCCGGCATCACCCTCGACGAACTCGCCAGCCGGTACCTGCGGGTGGGGCTCAACCAACCGTTGCTGCAGCAGTTGTTCATCCGTGAGCTGCTCGACGACGCTGCCGACGACGCCGCACACGCCACCGACGCTCCCGAGCTCGCCGGGCTCCATGCACGCCAAGCGAGCGGCGAGATCGCGGAGGACCTCGATCCGGCGTTCGTGCTGCTGATGCTGCAGGGAATGGTCGTGGCGCACTCGCTGTTCCGGCGAGACGCAGTTCGATTCACCGGGATGCACGTCGATTCCCCCGAGTACCAGCGCCGGGCCGAGGAGCAGTTGCGGGCGATCGTGCGACGCTTCGCCGCGCCCGAGACGTGATCCCCTCAACCTGAGAACGCGTGCTCGCGTTGTCCGCGTGACGGATCTGGACCGCCAGAACCCTTCGTCGGCCCGCCTGCCCGGAGCGTGATCCCGGTGGGCGCGTCACCGTCGCTGCGACTCGACGCATCATGCGCCTCAGCCGGACCAGCGGGCTGGGAGTCCCGAAGTGGTGTTGACGTTTGCCTTGCTCGGTGCGCTCCCTGAGGTGTCGGGCTCGAAGCTCGGCTCGTCGGATGCGCTCGCGATGCTCGGCGAGCACGAGATCGAACAGGTACGGATGGGGCGACATGACTGCTACCGCAGCGTGCCGGCGTCGTCGGAGCGTTCAGCCAGTTCATGGCGGCGCCGTTGGAGGTACGCGGTCTCGGCGGTGTTGCCGTCGAGGGCGATGGCCTGGTCGTACTCGGTGATCGCCTGGTCGGTGCTGCCGAGGCGTCGCAGCAGCTCGGCACGAGTCGTTCGGTATGGGCGGTAGGTGGCGAGTCGCTCGTCGAGACGATCGATCGCGGCGAGTGCGACGTCGGCGCCGTCGAGTTCCGCGAGCGCGATGGCTCGGTTGAGGGCGACGACCGGCGAGGGATCGACGCCGAGGAGCTGGTCGTAGAGGGCGACGATCTGGGCCCAGTCGGTCTCGCTCACGTGTGCTGCGTCGGTGTGGACGGCGTTGATCGCTGTGAGGATCTGATAGCGACCGGGTGGCGCTCCGGACTCGAGGCGGGCGCGCACGATGCGATGGCCTTGTGCGATCAGATCGGCGTCCCACAGCGTGCGGTCTTGGTCGACGAGTGTGATGAGCTCACCCTCAGCTGACAGTCGGGCCGTTCGGCGGGCTTCGGTGAGGAGCATGAGGGCGAGCAGCCCTGCGGCTTCCCCTTCTCCGGGCACGAGGGTGGTGATGAGTCGGGTGAGGCGGATCGCCTCGGCGGTGAGGTCCGCCCGGACGGGTTCGGTGCCGGCCCCTGTCGCGACGTAGCCCTCGTTGAACACGAGGTACAGAACGGTGAGCACACCGGTCAGGCGGTCGGTGAGTTCGGTGCCGGTCGGCGTGCGGAAGGGGAGGTTCGTCGCCGCGATCTTCGCCTTGGCGCGCGTGATGCGCTTCTCGATCGTGGTCGGCGGGACGAGGAAGGCGCTGGCGATCTCGGCAACGGTGAGTCCGCCGAGCATGCGCAGCGTCAACGCGACGCGAGCTTCCGCTGCGAGTGCCGGGTGGCAGCACGTGAACATCAGCCGGAGCCGATCGTCGTCGATGACACCGGGCGGTGTGGGTGGTTGGTCGTCGTCGAGCATCGTCGCCTGCTGGTGCTTGTCGGCCCGCTGGTGTTCGCGCCGAAGCCGGTCGATCGCCTTGCGGGTCGCGGTGACGGACAGCCAGCCGCCAGGGTTGGGCGGGACACCGCTGGTCGGCCAGCGTTCGACGGCGATCGCGAAGGCCTCCGCGGCGGACTCTTCGGCGACGTCGAGATCGCCGAAGCGGCGCATCAGCGCGG
>DMQJ01000349.1:4570-4842 GCA_003455715.1 Acidimicrobiaceae bacterium
CCGAAGCGGCGCATCAGCGCGGCGACGATCACGCCCCACTCGTCGCGGTAGGCGGCGGTGATCGAGTGGCCGACGTCGGTCACGAACCGAGGAACGGCCGGAGCTCGACCTTGCGGTTGCAGCAGCGCGACCCATCGGCGGCAAGTGCGAGCGCCACGTCGAGATCGGGAGCGTCGATGATCCAGAAGCCCGACAGGTACTCCTTGGACTCCACGAACGGTCCGTCGGTCAGTAGCGGCGTTGCCGTGCGGTTGTCGATCACGGTTGCCGTC
>DMQJ01000349.1:5086-5574 GCA_003455715.1 Acidimicrobiaceae bacterium
GTCGATGGCGGCCATCTCGTCGCCGGTCGCCGAGTTGGTCGTGTCGTCGATGACACTGATCAAGTAACGCATGGTTTGTCCTTTCCTGGTCGGTGCTCGCGGTGAGCAGGGTTCGTACCGGTACTACGAACGGCTTTTGCCCGATCGGACACGTTTCCCGGATTGGACACGTTCGGCGGCGAGGTTGCCGCGATCGGATGCCACGTCGTCACTGCGTCGATGCGCCGATGCGGTTTCACCGTGCTCTGCGATGCGGAGCTGGCGGGTGGTTTCCGCGAGGACCTCGGCGGCGCCCCGCATGAACCGCAGCACCACCTGCAGCTCCGCCGCATCGAACGCCGCTGCGTGGCGGGCCATCGCCTGACGCAGGTCGGCGTCGACGGTGTCGTACACATCGCCTCGTGTCGGGAGCGCCGCGACGAGAACGACGCGGCGATCACTCGCGGCGCGCCGCTCGGCGAGATCAGCCGACTCGAGCCGATCCACCA
>DMQJ01000349.1:5771-7711 GCA_003455715.1 Acidimicrobiaceae bacterium
ACTCGAGCCGATCCACCAGAGCCGTTGCCGCAGCTCGTGACAGACCGAGGCCGTCGGCGAGGTCGCCGATCGGAAGGGGGCCACTCGCATCGAGAAAGTCGAGCGCGAGCCAGTCGGTCGCGTGCACACCGACCGCGCGAGCCGCGGCGTGGTTGCGCATCGTGGACTCGAACCCCAAACGACGCCCCGCGCGGTCCAGCGCCTCGATCAGGTCCTCGAAACCTGTTGATTCGATCATCGAAACATTCTAGCATCGAAGGAATGCTCGACTGGAACACCGTCCGAACCGCATGCACCTCGATCGCCGACGGCGCGTACCTCGCCACCACACGCCACGACGGCCACCCCCACGTGGCGTGGGTCGGCATCGGGTTCGACACCAGCGCCGAGACGATGTGGACCGCCACCTACCGCAGCTCCCAGAAGGCCAAGAACCTCCGCCACGACCACCGCGCCGCACTGCACTGGCCCGAACGTCCTGACCAGCTGATCTTCATGCGAGCCGTCGCCCGACTGGTCGACGACGCCGACGAGCGTCAAGGCCTGTGGGACCGCACCGTCCTGCCGTACGACCAGGCACGGTTCTACGGCAGCGCCGACAACCCCGAACTTCTCTTCGTCGAGCTGACCCCGGTCGTGGTGTCGTTCCACGACGGCGACCCCACACAACCGCCTCGACGGTACATCCCCACCACCTGAGCGGCGCGTGCTGTTTCGAGCCCACCTGTACGACGACATCCGCTCGGGCGAGGTCACCGTGGCGTTCCGACGGTGGAAGCGTCCGACCGTGTCCGAGAACGGAGCGTTGCACACGCCGGCCGGCGTGCTCCACATCGACGAACTCGTAGCGATCGAACCCGACGACATCACACCCGCCGACGCACGCGCCGCAGGATTCGAAACACCCGACTTGGCGCTCGCATCGCTCGCCGCAGATCCCGGCCGACAGCTGTACCGGATCCGTTTCCACCTCGTCGGTGACGACCCCCGCATCGAGCTGCGCGAAGCCGCGGAGCTCACCGACGCCGACCGAGCCCGCATCGACGACCAACTGGACCGCTGGGACCGCGCAAGCAGCGCCGGCCCCTGGACGCGGCACCTCCTCGACCTCATCGAGCAGCACCCCGGCGAGCGATCGGCCGACCTCGCCGGCCGGCTCGACCTCGACCAGCACGTCCTGAAGCGTCGTGTCCGCCAACTCAAGAACCTCGGCCTCACCGAAAGCCTCGACACCGGCTACCGGCTCGCCCCGCGCGGCGCGGCGTACTCGAATCCGCCCGGCATCGCGCCGTGATCCCCGACAACCCCGGTCCCGACCGGTCGACCGGGGTGTCGCAGTCCCTGTCACTCAGTGCGGCCAGCAGCGTCGGGGGCGTGCGAGTGAACGAGTGTCAGCTCGCTCATCGAAATCGGCGTTTCGCAGCGCTCCTCGAGCTTGGCCCGGTACCGCTGGAACGCGGGAAGGGCAGCGAGCGCGGTGGGGATGTCTGGGCCTTCCACGCTGTCGACGTAGCTGTAGCCATCGTCGAGGACGCGCACGGCGTAGCGCAGCCCGTCGGGTCGGAGAGCGTCCAGCTCGGCGAACACGTCGGCGAGCAGTCGACGGTGTTCGGTGACACAGTCGGCCCGAACCCGGTAGCTGATCATGAACTCCATCAGGTATCTCCAGTCTCGCCCCCTGCGTCGGGCGGGCGGTTTCAGTCGGCAGGGCCCTGACCCTCGGCGTCTTCGTGTGCGCACATCATCGAGAGCTCGTCGTAGTAGGCGGCGAGCGATTCGAGACCCACGCTGTGGCGGCGCTGGTCGACGTTGGCGGCGTCCTCGATCGGCGTCGCCGGGGTGGGCACGCCGCCCTGGCAGCGGATCTGGGTGCCGTACCGCTGTGGCTCCCGCTGGTTCACGGCGACGCGCTCTATCAGGTACGCGACCTCCGTCCGGGG
>DMQJ01000217.1:0-340 GCA_003455715.1 Acidimicrobiaceae bacterium
CGCATCACCGCCACCGGCCTCCACATGATGGCGAAGGCTGCGCCGAGCAGCAGCCCACCCGCCCGGGTGAAGGTCGACAGGTAGAGCATCTCGTTGACGCTCACCATCTGGTCGTCGAGAAGCGGCAGGATGCCGAACGGCATGTTCCAGTAACCGTGCTCCGACACCGACGCCTCAGCCATGATGGCGCCGGGCACGAACGCCACCGCCACCACCACGGCAATCGCCACCGCCAACCCGAAGAACCACATCGCCACCCGAGGGAGGCGCTCGGGCTTGCGGCGCAATACCACCAACATCACCAGTGGCCACAGCAGGTAGAACTGCTCCTCCACCGCCA
>DMQJ01000217.1:549-865 GCA_003455715.1 Acidimicrobiaceae bacterium
GGTAGAACTGCTCCTCCACCGCCAAGCTCCACAGATGCCGCAACGGCGTGAACACACCCTGCGCCGCGTACCCCTGGCCCACATAGATCTGGTACCAGTTGCTGCCGTAGAAGATGCCGCCGAGGAAGTCGCCCCGCAGTGCACCCATCGGCCGGTGACGAAAGAACGCCAGGTACACAGCCAGGCCGGCCAACAGCACGAACAGGGCGGGTAACAACCGGCGGGCGCGTCGCAACCAGAACCCCCGCAGGCTCACCTTGCCGGTGCGTTCCTTCTCGCTGATGAGCAGCAGGGTGATGAGGTAGCCGGAGATGAC
>DMQJ01000217.1:1033-5017 GCA_003455715.1 Acidimicrobiaceae bacterium
AGGTAGCCGGAGATGACGAAGAACACCTCCACCCCGAGAAACCCGCCCGACAGCCACGAGTGGTTGGCGTGATACACCATCACCGCCAGCACGGCGAGCGCGCGCAGACCATCGAGCCCCGGCAGGTAGGGGACCCGGCTGATCTGTTGGTGGCGGAGCGACGGGTGAGCGATCGGCTCCGCAAGGGTGGCGGGCGGCGCGGCCATGCGGTTCCTCAGTCTGGCCGACAGAGGCGCGCAGGCCGCGTCACCAGCGCCCGAACGTGATCAGCTCAGAGCTGCAGCGACTTGACCTCGAGGAACTCCTCGAGGCCGAACGTGCCCGCCTCGCGGCCGAGGCCGCTCTGCTTGTAGCCGCCGAACGGGGCCATCACGTTGAATGCGCCACCGTTCACCTCCACCTGGCCCGCACGAATCTTGCGGGCGACGGCCTTGGCGTGGTCGGGCTCGCCCCACACACCACCGGCCAGGCCGTAGATGGTGTCGTTGGCGATCTCGATGGCCTCTTCTTCGGTGTCGTACGGAATGATCGACAGCACCGGCCCGAAGATCTCCTCCTGGGCGATGGTCATGTCGCGGGTGACGTTGCTGAACACCGTGGGGGCGACGAAGTAGCCCTGCTCAAGACCCTCGGGGGCGTCGGGCCCGCCAGCGATGAGGGTGGCACCTTCGTCGATGCCCTTCTGGATGAACCCGCGCACACGGTCGCGCTGGGCGGCCGACACGAGCGGCCCGAGGCGGCTGGTCTGCTCGAACGGGTTGCCGGGGGTGAACGCGGCAGCGGTGGCCGCGGCGATCTGCTCGACCTCGGCCAGCTTGTCGCGGGGCACGATCATGCGGGTGAGGGCGGTGCACGTTTGGCCGCTGTTGAGGAAGCACTTGCCCACGCCATCGGCGACCGCCTTGGCCAGGTCGGCGTCGGGGAGGATCACGTTGGGGCTCTTGCCACCCAGCTCGAGCGCCACCTTCTTCACCGTCTGGCTGGCCACCTCGGCCACACGCTTGCCGGCGCGGGTGCTGCCGGTGAAGCTCACCATGTCGACATCGGGGTGGGCGCTGATGGCCTCACCCACCACCGGGCCCACACCGGTGACCAGGTTGAACACGCCAGCGGGCAGGCCAGCCTCGGCCACCACTTCGGCGAGGATGAAGGCGTTGATGGGCGCCACTTCGCTGGGCTTGAGCACCACGGTGTTGCCGGCAGCCATGGCCGGAGCAACCTTCAACGCGATCTGGTGCAAGGGGTAGTTCCACGGGGTGATGCAGCCCACCACGCCGATGGGCTCGCGCACCACCAGGCTGTTGCCCACCTGGGTTTCGAACTCGTAGTTGCCCAACAGTTGGGCAGCGATGGCGAAGTTGGCCTTGGGCAGACCGGCCTGGATGAGGTTGCTGAGCATGAGCGGCATGCCCACTTCCTTGGCGATCGTCTCGGCGATCTCCTGCGTGCGGGCTTCGAGGCCGGCGTGGATCTTCATCAGGTACGCCGCACGCTCTTCCTTCGGGAGCGCACTCCAAGCAGGGAAGGCGGCCTTCGCTGCTGCAACGGCGGCATTCACGTCGTCGGCGGTGCCGTCCGGGATGGTGGCGATGGTCTCCTCGGTGGCCGAGTCGACCACGCTGAGGGTGCCGGTGCCGTTGGAGGCAACCCACTGACCGTTGATGTAGAGCTGTTCGTACGCGCGCATGAACCCGACCCTAGGCCGCGTCAGGCGGTGGGGCGTAAGCCGAGGTTCCGGAAGATCTCGCGGGCCGCCCAACTGCGGTTGAGCGCGTAGATGTGCAGGCCCGGCGCACCTTCCTCCATGAGGCGGGCGCTGAGCTCGGTGGCGATGTCGACCCCGATACGTTCGGCCTCATCGAGGTCGTCGTCGGCCTTCGACATGCGCTCGACCACCCAGGCGGGCACCTCCGCGCCGCTCATGTGCGCCATGCGGCTCACTTGGCCGAGGTTGCTGATGGGCATGATGCCGGGGATGATCGGCTTGTGCACGCCGAGTGCGGCCAGGTCGTCGCGCATGCGCAGGTAGTGCTCGATGTCGAAGAAGAACTGGGTGATGGCGAAGTCGGCCACACGCAACTTGTCGGCCAGATGGCGCCGGTCGGCGGCAAGGTCGGTGGAACGGGGGTGCATCTCCGGATGGGCGGCGACGCCCACGGAGAACCCGCCAAACTCCTGCACGTCGGCCACCAACTCGAGCGAGTAGCGGTAGTCGCTCACCACGTCGCCGTCCTTCGGCGGGTCGCCACCCAGGGCAAGGATGTTCTCGACATTCTCGGCGCGGTAGTCGGTGAGGATGCTGCGGATTTCGGCCCGGGTGTGGCCCATGCACGTGAGGTGCGCCATGGGCGGAATGGAGGTCTGCCGGCGCACCCAGCTGACGAGGTCGGCGGTCTTGGTGCGGGTGCTGCCACCGGCGCCGTAGGTGACGCTGACGAAGTCGGGGTGCAGGTGTTCCAGTTCGGCAATGGCGCGCCCGAGGCTCAGCCAGCCGGCTTCATGCTTGGGCGGGAAGAACTCGAACGAGTAGGTCGGCCCAGCAGCGAGGAGATCGGAGATACGAGCCACTCCCCACAGTCTCGCCCGCGCGGCGGCCGGATTGCACGCACCCAGGTGTCACAGCGGCCGCATAAGGTGGCGACGTGCTCCCCCAGTCGCCGCCGAGTCGCCCCGAACCGCGCACCGGCCTCTTGCTGGCTGCTGGCATCATCGCCATCGTCGAAGCGGCACCGTTGCTCGTCATCGGCCTCATCGCCTTCGTCGGGGGCAGCCGCGAGCGGGGCAACGGGTGGGGCGACCTCATTGCCACCCTCGGCGCCGTCTTCGCCGTCATCGGCGCCGCCTGGCTGGTGGCCGGTATCGGCGGTGTGCTGCGACGGCAGTGGGGCCGGGTGATGCTCATCATCGGCAACTCGCTGGTGTTGCTGCTCTCGTTGCGAACCATTGCCACCACGTCGGGAAACGGGTTCGTGCCGTTCGTTGTGAGCGCAGCGGGGCTGGGGCTTGCCATCGCGGGTCAGCCCCGCTCCTCCATCGCCTCTTCGTTCTCCCCTGTGCTCCCAAGCTCTATGAGCCTCGTCGCCCCCGGGTGGCGGGCCGACCCCTACGGGCGGTTCCAGCAGCGTTACTGGAACGGCACCGCGTGGACCGATCAGGTATCGACGGGTGGGCGCCAGCAGGTCGACCCGATGGGCGCGAGCACGGTGATTCCGTTCGTCACGCCGCCGACTGCGTTCGGCCCCGACGACACCACCACGTCGTGACCCTCGCCCGCCTCAGTGGCGGAAGTGGCGCTCGCCGGTGAACACCATGGCGATGCCGTACTCGTCGGCCGCGGCGATGCTCTCCTCGTCGCGCACGCTGCCGCCCGGCTGAATGATGGCGGCGACGCCGGCAGCAGCCACCACGTCGAGGGTGTCGCGGAAGGGGAAGAAGGCGTCGCTCGCACACACGCCCCCGGCCACGCGGCCGTCGGCACGGGTAATGGCGATGCGAGCCGAGTCGACCCGGTTCTGTTGGCCGGCACCGATGCCGAACGCCTGCCGATCCTTGGCCACGACGATGGCGTTGGAGCTCACGGCTGCGCACACGTGCCATGCGAACTCAAGGTCGGCCCACTGCTCGGGCGTGGGTTCGGTGGTGCTGACCACCTGCCAGCCCGACCGGTCGGGCGACACCGTGTCGACCTGCTGCACCAAGAGGCCGCCGTCGATGCTGCGCATGTCGAACGGCGAACCAAACGGTTGGCGCGCGGTGAGCACGCGCAGGTTGCCCTTCTTGGCGAACACCTCCAGCGCACCCGGCTCGTAGCCGGGGGCCACCACCACTTCGGTGAACACCGGCGCGAGTGCCTCCGCCATCGCGACGGTGACGGGTCGGTTGACGGCCACGATGCCGCCGAACGCACTCACCGGATCGCAAGCGTTGGCCTGCACGTAGGCGGTGGTGATGTCGTGGGCCACGGCGACGCCGCACGGGTTGGCG
>DMQJ01000217.1:5390-5675 GCA_003455715.1 Acidimicrobiaceae bacterium
GTAACGCAGGCTCTGCGCCTTCTCGAGCGACAGGTGGATGCCCTGCGGGAGCACCTCGGTGGTGTCGGTGGCCGGGTCGTCGAACCAGTTGGCGATGGCCGCGTCGTAGGCGGCGATGGTGGCGAAGGCATCGCGCGCAAGTCGGCGACGGGTGCCCGGCGAGAGGTGGCCGTCGCGCTGCACCTCCGCCAGCACCACCTCATAGTCGGCGGGGTTCACCACCACACCGACGTGGAGGTGGTTCTTGGCCGCAGCTCGCACCATGGCGGGGCCGCCGATGTCGAT
>DMQJ01000217.1:5858-6103 GCA_003455715.1 Acidimicrobiaceae bacterium
ATGGCGGGGCCGCCGATGTCGATGAGTTCGATGCTCGGGTTGGTGGTGAACGGGTACAGGTTCACCACCACGAGGTCGATCGGTTCGATGCCGTGCTGAGCCATGTCGGCCTGGTGCTCGGGATTGGTGGGGTCGGCCAACAACCCACCGTGCACCTTGGGGTGCAGGGTGACCACCCGGTGGTCGAGGATGGCGGGCAACCCGGTGAGTTCGGCGAGGTCGGTCACCGGCACGCCGGCCGCGGC
>DMQJ01000232.1 GCA_003455715.1 Acidimicrobiaceae bacterium
GCCAGCAGCAGGTCGCGGGCGGCCATCGCGCCGCGAGCCGCGCGCACCAGTTCGTCGACCGGCGGCGTACCGCCCATGTCGAGTTGCCACACCGTCATCCGAAGGTCGTCGCCTGGCTGACGGAGGCTCTCCATCCGCTCGACCACTTCGCCCAACACGACGCGTGCCGAGACGGGCGACAGTTGTGCGCTGAGCACCTCGGTGTAGATGGGGTGGGCCAAACGCACGTCGGGGTTCGCCGAGTCGCCCGTGGTGACTGCGACGCCGCTCACCAGCAGCCGATCGAGAGCGGCCAGCTCGTCAGCTCGGAAGACCGCAAGGGGCAGCGGCTGGCACAGCGCGAGCATGTCGGCGAGGTGGTGGGCGTCGTCGGGAAGCCGTCGAGTTCGTTGCAGCAGGTACTCAGAGAGCTGCGCCGAGCCCACCAGCGGTTTGGCGAGCACCCAGGTATCGCCGTGCAGCGCGATGCGGCCGGAGCCCACCGAACCGACGATGAGCTCACGCAGGTACAGCGCGTTGCCACGCGACTGTTCCCAGAGCGCCTCCCGCACTTCGGGGGTGACCTCACCCATGGTGCGCCGGATGATCTCGTCGGTGGACTCGCGGTCGAACGGAGACACGTCGATCCGCACCACATTGCTGGCCGACCACAGCGGCAGTGCCCCTTCGGGCAGCGGTTCGCCGGAGCGGAACGTGGCCATCACCTGCACCGGCGCGTTGGCCACCAGTTGCAGCAGCAGCCCGCAGGACGCGTCGTCGAGGTGCTGCAGGTCGTCGATGAGCACCACGAACGGTTGGTTGGACGATGCGCCGACATGGTGCACGTACTCCAACACCATGGCGAACACCGACAACTGCTGGGTGCCGGCTGCGACCGACGCCATGTGGTGACCGGGGATGAGGCCCACGAGGGCACCGAACGGCACATCGGCGAGCGACGAACTGGCGACACAGCGTCGACCCGTGCCGCCGCGTGCCACGTACTGCTCAAGGGCGAACTCGGTGAGGCGGCTCTTGCCCACCCCGGCCTCGCCCGACACCATCACCATTGGTCGCTCCGGTGAACCCAGCGCCTGCGACAGTTCGGCCAGTTCGGCGTCGCGCAGCATGAACCCCCAACCGGGCATGCGGGGGCCGAGCACAGAAGCCGTCATGGATGGAGAAACTAGTGGCCGTGCAACCAGTGGTCGATGAGACGGCGGCTGATGGAGATCGGCGGCGGGATGGGCGGCAGGTCGTCGCGGCGGAACCATTGGGCGTCGACGATCTCGGTGGGGTCGCACACGATGTCGCCCGACTCCCACTCAGCGATGAAGCCCACCATGAGGCTGTGCGGGAACGGCCACGGCTGGCTGCCGAAGTAGCGCACGTTGCGCACGTTGATTCCCACCTCCTCCTTCACCTCGCGGATGACTGCGCCCTCCAACGACTCACCGGGCTCCACGAACCCGGCGAGGGTGGAGTACATCGGGATGCGGAACTGCACGCCCCGGGCCAGCAGCGCCTCCTGCTCGTCGCCTTCGCCGCGGGTGACCAGGGTGATCATCGCCGGGGCGAGCCGAGGAAACGCCAGCAGTCCGCACGACGGACACTTCATGGCTCGCTCGTGCTGCTGCGACTCGGTGGGCGTGCCGCAGCGCCCGCAGAAGCGGTGGGTGCGGCCCCACTCGACCAACTGCACCGCACGGCCGGCCACCACCCACTCGGGTTCCGTGGCTCTCCCGTAGTACGAGTACAGGTCGGTGGAGGCGCCGTACGAGGGGTCTTCACCGAGCGGCACGTCGACACCCCAGCACGCTTCGTCGTCGAGCATGCCGAGGAAGTGCACCGGCCAGCCGTCGTCGGCCGGACGGTCGTCGACGAACACCGACGAACCGACCACGTGGATGTAGCGGTGGGCGGAAACATGGTCGGCGGGGACGAGCGCTGGGTTGAAGCTGGCCATAGGCGCCACCGTAGGCTGCGCACATGAGCAACGTTGTCATCGTCGATGCCGTCCGCACCCCCATCGGGAAGCGCAACGGCGGTCTGTCCACCATGCATCCGGCCGAAGTGCTGGGCATCGTCCAGAAGGCGGCCATCGAGCGCAGCGGCATCGACCCCGCTGCGGTCGGCCAGGTCGTCACCGGCTGTGTCAGCCAGATCGGCGAGCAGGCCTTCAACATCGGCCGCACCGCATGGCTGGCCGCCGGCATGCCCATCAGCGTGGCAAACACCACGGTCGACGCCCAGTGCGGCAGCAGCCAGCAGGCCACCAACATGGCCACCGCGCTGGTGAAGGCCGGCGTGGTCGACGTGGCGCTTGCCAGCGGTGTGGAAGTGATGAGCCGCATCCCCATCGGCGTGGCCGGCAACAAGGCCTTCGGGTTGGGCGTGCCCATCCCCAAGACCTACTTCGAGCGCTACGAAATGACCTCGCAGTTCGAGGGCGCCGAGCGCATCGCCGAGAAGTGGGGCATCACCCGCGACGACACCGACCAGTGGGGCTTCAACAGCCAGCAGCGCGCCGCCCAGGCGTGGGCCGAAGATCGCTTCTCTGGCCAGTACGTCACCGTCGAGGCTCCCGACCGCAACGAAGACGGCTCGCTGGCCGACACCTTCCACACCGTGGCCCGCGACGAAGGCATCCGCGAGACCACCCTCGAGAAGCTGGCCACGCTGAAGCCCGTGGCACGCGAGAACGGTGTACACACGGCCGGTAACTCCAGCCAGATCAGCGACGGTGCCGCCGCCGTGCTGATGATGACCGAAGAGCGCGCCGCCGAACTGGGCCTGAAGCCTCGTGCCCGCATCGTGGATACGTGCAACGTGGGTGTGGATCCCGTGCTCATGCTCACCGGCCCCATCGACGCCACCCAGCACCTGCTGCGCCGCAACGGCCTCAGCATCGACGACATCGACACGTTCGAGATCAACGAGGCGTTCGCTTCGGTGGTGCTGGCGTGGATGAAGGAAGTGGGCGCCGACCCGGCCAAGACCAACCCCAACGGTGGCGCCATCGCACTCGGCCACCCGCTCGGCGGCACCGGCGCCTTCCTCATGACCAAGGCCCTGTACGAGCTCGAGCGCACCGGTGGCCGCTACGGCCTGGTGAGCATGTGCTGCGGCGGTGGCCTCGGCACGGGCACCATCATCGAACGCCTGTAGTACCGGGCCACATCACCGGCCTGGTTCGTCGTCGACGGCGGCTCGCCCCTCGGGGTGGGCCGCCGTCGCCGCGTCTGAGATCGTGCCGGAAGCAGATAGAACCGGAACATGCGCCGCGTTGCCGTCGTCATCTGCTCGGCACTGGTCATCGCCGCGTGCACCGACCAACCTGATGCCGCACCCACCACCAACGGGGCGCTCCAGCCGAACGGCCTGGTGGTGTACGTGGTCGATGGCGACACCGTCGACATCGATGTCGACGGCACCGAGGAGCGGGTGCGGCTCATCGGCATCGATACACCGGAGACCAAGAAGCAAGACTCCCCCGTGGAGTGCTTCGGCCCCGAGGCCACCGCCTTCACCACCTCGCTGCTGCCCGTGGGCACTCCGGTGTATCTGGAACGCGACGTGGAGGCACGCGACCAGTACGGCCGACTGCTCGCCTACGTGTATCGCGCCGACGACGGCGTGTTCGTGAACCTCGAGATCGTGCGCCAGGGATACGCCCAACCGCTCACCATTCCGCCGAACGTGGCGCACAGCGACGAGTTCGTGGAAGCGGCCCGCGCGGCCGAGGCAACCGACGCTGGCCTGTGGGCGAGTTGCAGCGGGTAGCGTTCGCTTCGATGACCACGCTCGCCGAACGACTGGGGTATGCGCCCGACACGAAGCTCGTCATCATCAGCTGCGACGACCTCGGTGCCAGCCATGCGGCCAACGAGGGCGTGCTCGACTGCCTTCATCACGGGGTGGCCACGTGCGCCAGCCTCATGGTGCCGGCCCCGTGGGCGCGCGATGCGGCACTGCGGTGCGAACCCACCGACGACATCGGGGTGCACCTCACGCTCAACTGCGAGCACGAGGCCTACCGTTTCGGGCCCATCACCCACGCCCCCAGCCTGCTGTCGGGCGAGGGCGGGTTCCCACGCACGGTCGACGACCTATGGCAGCACGCCGACCCTGCGGAGGTACTCCGCGAGTGTCGCGCCCAGGTCGAGCGTGCGATGGCGTGGGGCATCGATGTCACCCATCTCGCGCCGCACCTGTCGGTCATCACGCTTCGGCCTGAGTTCTTCGACGTGTACCTCGAGCTGGCGTGTGAGTACGTGCTACCCATCCGCCTGCCCAGCACCATCTCTGCCGAGCAGGCCGGCTTTCCCTTCCGGCGGCTGGCGGCCGAGGAAGGTGTGGTGTTCCCCGACCACTTCGATCACGACTGGCGCGCCGGCAGCCGCGAGCGCGTCTACGACGCAGTGCGGGCGCTGCAACCAGGGGTCACCGAGATTCACGTGCAGCCGGTGATCGACACCCCCGAGGTGCGGGCCATTACGCCGTCGGCCCCGCTGTGGATCGACGACCACGAACTGGTCACCGCCGATGCCACCCTGCGCACTCTGTTGGCCGACTCGGGCGCGGTGCCCATCGGCTACCGGGCGCTCAGGGACGCGATGCGAGCCGGCTGAGCA
>DMQJ01000229.1:0-3560 GCA_003455715.1 Acidimicrobiaceae bacterium
GGCGGTCGCAGCCCCCCGCGCGAGAGACGCGCAGCAGCGGTTGTCACCTCCCCGGTGGCGCCGTGACCGTGGCGCTTTCGCCGAGCTGTATCGGCGGCACGTGCAGTCGGTGTACGCCTTCGTCCGCCGCCGCACCGGCTCGGCCCACGACGCAGACGACATCACGGCCATCACCTTCGAGCGGGCGCTCCGGCACCTGCATCGCTACCGGCACGAGCGCGGCAGCGTGCTGGCCTGGCTGTACCGCATCGCGACCAACGAGATCATCGACCAGGCCCGCCGCCGAACCCGCCAGCAATCGCCGCGGGGACAGGCGGGATTGCGCCTCCTCGCTCCCGCGGACCACTCACCCAACCCTGCCGACCATGGCTCCAGCACCCCCGACCCGGCGCTCTTGGCGGCGCTCGACCGGCTGACCGATCGCTACAACACGGTGCTCACCCTGCGCTTCATCGCTGGGCTCGAGCCCGACGAAGTAGCGGCGCACCTCGGCGTGAAGCCGGGCAACTGTGCCGTCATCACCCATCGCGCCCTCGCCGCCCTGCGCCACGAACTAGAGAAGGGGCAACCGTCATGAACGACGACCTCGAACGCCGCCTCCGGAAGGTCGGCACCGCGCCGGTGTCGCCGCTGCCCGAGCGCTCCGTGCGGGCCATCGAAGAGCGACTCATCGCGGCTCGGCAATCGGCGCCACGCACCCGCTGGATGGCAGTGGCGGCGGCCGTGCTCGTGCTGGCTGTGGCCGCCGCAGCGTTCGGGTTGCAGCGCGACCGCAGCGACACCCTGCAGCCCGTGTCGCCCCCAACTGAACCGGCACCGCTGGTGTCGACCACGTCGAGCACCGTCGTGCTCAGCCCCACCACGACGGCATCGCCCACCACGACGGCCCCGTCGACCACCCTGGTGAGCAGCGGTGAGCTTCCCCCCACCATCCCTTCACCCGGCACCACCGTGCCCGGCGCCAGCGGCACCACACCTCCCTCTCCCACCGTCGGACCGACGGCGCCCACCAGTCCGCCGAGCACCGTCCCGCCGGCGCCGACCTCGACGACACCTGCACCGCAGCCGGTGCCAGCCCCGAGCTTCACGCTCACGGTGCAGCGTGTGGGCGACAAGTTGGTGTTCACCTGGCCGGCATACACCGGCGCCGACGGACGACGCTACGTGCTTGTGCGAACCACACCCGCGGGGCTCAACCAGTGGCCCGTCGCGCCCAGTCGCATCGCTCGAACCATCGCCGACATGGGCGCCACCCGCACCGTGCTCGACATGCCCGCCAGCGACCAGAAGGCGTGGGTGTTGGTGGTGCTCGGCGAGAACCGTCAGTTGTTGGCGGTCAGCACCGTCGCAATCAGCAACTGAGCCTGACGTTCGGCGCCCAGGTGGACGGGCCGCTCAGACCTGCCAGTCTTCCAGCGGGTTGTCTTGCACCAGGTGCTCCACCACTCGGCCATCGACGGCATCCACCAGCACGAGGCCGCGGCGACGCGGCGGGTCTTCGGCGGAGTACACCAGCACGCGCCATGTGGGCCGACTGCGCAGCCCACGCCACACCTGCTGCGCCGACGCGTGACCGACCGGGAAGCCGACGGCACCCTGGGCCGCCACCAGCGCCTCCCGCTCGTCGATGCGCATCCGCCACCCGGAGGTGAACGAGAAGACCGCAACCGCACCCAGGAGGATGGCCGCCCAGAGGTATCCCTTGTTGACCACCGCCGACGAGTCGCCTTTGGCGAGATAGAGCACGAGGCAGACCGCAGCGATGATGGCGTAGAGCACCGCTGGGCGGCGACGACGGCTGTTGTCGGGGAACTCGTACCCGCTGGCGTGCGCAACGTTGAGGTCATCGGGCAGTTCGTCGCGCAGGTCGTCGTCGAGGTGGTCGTTCATGCGCCGCCCAGGCTACGGCGGCAGGTGCCGCTGTGTCACGATGGCAACCATGACCACCACCCGTACCGACCAGGTTTCCATCGGCACCGACGGAGCGATGGACCTCCATCTGTGGCTACCCGACGGCCAGCCCACCGCGGCCATCCTGCTCGTACAGGAGATCTTCGGCGTTGGTGCCTACATCCGGGCTGTGGCCGAGCGCCTCGCCGACGCGGGCTACGTGGTGGGCGCTCCCGACGTGTTCTGGCGATTCGCCCCCGGATGGGCAGCTGGCCACGACCAAGACGGCCTCACCGCCAGCCTCGAGCAGGTCGGCAAGCTCGACTTCCCGTTGGCCGTCGGCGACTGTTCAGCTGCGCTCGCCCACTTGGGTGGCCTGCCTGGGGTGGAGCGCGCCGGGGTGATGGGCTTCTGCCTCGGCGGCACGCTGGCCTGGGCAGTGGCAGCCAACGCCTCACCCGATGCATGCGTGAGCTACTACGGCTCGGGGGTGCCGGGAATGGTCGGCATGATCGACCAGGTGCAGTGCCCCACCCTCTTCCACTTCGGCAACGCCGACGCCTACATCCCCAACGAAGGCGTCGATGCCATTGGTGCAGCCATCGCCGGACGTGAAGGCTTCGTGCTCAACGTGGAGAACGCAGGCCATGCCTTCGACAACCACGAGAGCGACATCTTCTGGAACGAGAGCGCCGCGAAGGCGGCCTGGGCGAAGACCATGGCCTTCCTCGGCGAACACCTCCCCGCGTAAGGGCCTGCGTCACGAGGCGGGTGAGACTGACCTACCCCGGCGGCACGGCCCGTTCCGCCCGGCACCCGAGTGGCTACTCGCGCCCCGGGAGGCGAGTGCCCACTCCGTTGCGGCCTGTCACTCGGGTGGGTCGGTTCTCACTCGGGTGGGTCAGCGGAGGGCGGGACCTGACCCATGCGGGGGTCGGAACCTCTGCCGAGCGACCCGGCGGTTACTCGAACAATGAGGGTGGCCGCTCGGCCGACGGCACGGCCAGACCCATGTGCGCATAGGCGGCGGGCATGGCCACGCGGCCACGAGGCGTACGCGCCAACAGACCCTGCTGAATGAGGAAGGGCTCGTACATGTCTTCCACGGTTTCGGGTTGCTCGCCCACGCTGATGGCCAGCGTGCTGAGGCCTACGGGGCCACCGGCAAACTGCTGGCAGATGGCGTTGAGGATCGCCCGGTCGACCTTGTCGAGCCCACGCTCGTCGACCCCGAAGACCTTCAACCCGGCCTGGGCCACCGACACGGTGACGGTGCCGTCGCCGCGCACCTCGGCGTAGTCGCGCACGCGGCGCAGCAGACGGTTGGCGATGCGCGGCGTGCCGCGCGAGCGGCGGGCGATCTCCCAGGCTCCCTCAGCATCGACCTGCACGTGCAGAATGCCCGCGGCGCGACGGACGATGGCTTCGAGTTCGTCGTCGTCGTAGTAGTCGAGCCGGGCGACGAGGCCGAACCGGTCGCGCAGGGGGCCGGTGATCATGCCGGTGCGCGTGGTGGCACCCACCAGGGTGAACCGAGGCAGCGACAGACGGATGCTCGACGCCGCTGGGCCCTTGCCCACGACGATGTCGAGCTGAAAGTCTTCCATGGCCGGGTAGAGGATCTCCTCCACTGCTCGCGACAAGCGGTGAATCTCGTCGATGAACAGCAC
>DMQJ01000229.1:3782-4359 GCA_003455715.1 Acidimicrobiaceae bacterium
CTCGTCGATGAACAGCACGTCGCCCTCTTCGAGCTTGGTGAGGATGGCGGCCAAGTCGCCCGCACGCTCGAGCGCAGGGCCACTGGTGATGTGCAGGTGCACACCCATCTCAGCGGCGACGATGCCAGCCATGCTGGTCTTGCCCAGGCCGGGAGGGCCGGCGAGCAGCAGGTGGTCGGCGGCCTGGCCTCGTCGCTTCGCTGCTTCCAACACGATGGCCAGGTGTTCTTTCAGTTCGCGCTGGCCGATGAAGTCGGAGAGGCGTTTGGGGCGCAGGCCGACCTCGTCGGCCTCCTCGCGTTCGCTCACCGGGCTGGGTTCGAGGAACTCGTCACGCACGCTTGGCCCCCAACAGCTTCAGAGCGTCGCGCAGCAGCGTGGCCGCGTCGCCGGTGGATGGCAGTTCGCGTAGCGCGTCGCGGATCTCTTCCTGGCCGTAACCCAGGCCGGCGAGCGCCTCGCGCACATCGCCCACCACCGACCCACCGCCACCACCGCCTGCCGGCACGGGGTCGAGCATGGGCAGGCTGAGGCGGTTGCGCAGCTCGACCAGGAGGCGTTCGGCGGTCTTCTTGCC
>DMQJ01000314.1:0-1028 GCA_003455715.1 Acidimicrobiaceae bacterium
TCATGGCCCTACCGACGTTGCGCCGGTCAGGCCATGACATGGACGCGGAATCTGGTGGGCGGAGAGGCGGCGGGGGGCGCAGGGGCAAGTAGGTTCGGGCGCCATGAGCGAGCATCGGCCCGACCCCACCCTCGGACTCAGCACCGCCGAGGTGGCCGACCGCGTCGCCCGGGGCCAGGTGAACACCATCCCGGCCGCACCCACCCGCACCGTGTCGCAGATCATCCGGGCCAACGTGCTCACGCCGATCAACTTCGTCATTGGTGTGCTGGCCGCCCTGGTGATCGCGGCCGGGTCGCCGAAGGATGCCTTGTTCGGCGGCGTCATCGTCGCCAACAGCGTCATCGGCGTAGTCCAGGAGCTGCGGGCCAAACGGGTGCTCGACAAGCTCAGCGTGGTCAACGCACCGCGAGCGCACGCGGTGCGTAATGGCCAGGTGGTGGAGTTGCAGGTGCACGAGCTAGTGCTCGACGACGTGGTGGAGTTGCGAACCGGCGCGCAGATCGTGGCCGACGGCATCGTGCTCACCCACGACAGCTTGGAAGTCGATGAGTCGCTGCTCACCGGTGAAGCCGACCCGGTGGTGAAAGCAACGAACGACGACGTGCTGAGCGGCAGCGCCGTCGTGGCGGGCACTGGGCGGATGGTGGTCACCAAGGTGGGTGCCGAGAACTACGCCGCCAAGCTGGCCGAGGAAGCACGCCGGTTCACGCTGGTGAACTCTCCGCTCCGCAACGACGTCAACCGCATCGTCACGTTCATCGGCTACATCATCATCCCGCTCGGCATCTTGTTGGCCAGCAGCCAGTTCCTCCGCCGCGACGAGACGTGGCAGCAGAGCATCATCTCCACGGTTGCCGGGTTGGTGGGCATGGTGCCCGAAGGCCTCGTGCTGCTCACCAGCGTGGCCTTCGCCGTCGGCGTGGTTCGTCTCGCTCAACGTCGTTGCCTGGTGCAAGAGCTGCCCGCCATCGAGGTGCTTGCGCGAGTGGACGTGCTCTGTGCCGACAAGACCGGCACCATCACCG
>DMQJ01000314.1:1232-5597 GCA_003455715.1 Acidimicrobiaceae bacterium
GACAAGACCGGCACCATCACCGAGGGCGCGCTGGCAGTGAGCGACGTGGAACCGCTCGACGGCGCTGACTCGGCCGCCGTCGTCAGCACCCTCACGGCGCTCGCCCAACTCGACCCCGACCCCAACCCCACCTCCAAGGCGGTGCAGGCGTGGGCCACCACTACGTCGTCGTGGAAGGTCACCGGGCGTGTGCCATTCAGTTCGGGGCGCAAGTGGAGCGCAATGAGCTTCGAGGAGCATGGCAACTGGGTGCTCGGCGCACCGGAGAACGTGCTCGGCGACGCCTACTCGGGCAGCCTGCAAGAGCGGGTGGAACATCACGCCGCGATGGGCAGCCGAGTGCTCGTACTCGCCGAGGCCGACGCCGCGTTCACCGATGCCGCCGACGCCACCCTTCCGGCGGTGCACCCCCGCGCCTTGGTGCTGCTTGACGACATCGTGCGCGCCGACGCCCCCGACACGCTGCGCTACTTCGCCGACCAAGGCGTCACCGTGAAGGTCATCAGCGGCGACAACAACGTCACGGTTGGAGCCGTCGCTCGCCGTGCCGGTCTCGACGGGTGGAACGACAACATCAACGCCACCACGATGGCGGCGGAAGACTCTGTTGAGTTCGCCGACGCAGTGGAGGCCAACACGGTCTTCGGCCGGGTGACCCCGCACCAGAAGCGGGCGATGGTGAAGGCGTTGCAAGCCAGGGGCCACACCGTGGCGATGACCGGCGACGGTGTCAACGACGTGCTCGCATTGAAAGACTCCGACTGCGGGGTCGCGATGGCGTCGGGCAGCGAAGCCACACGCGGCGTGGCCCAGTTGGTGCTGATGGACTCCAACTTCGCCGCCATGCCCGCCGTGGTGAGCGAAGGCCGGCGAGTGATCAACAACATCGAACGGGTCGCCAGCCTGTTTCTGGCCAAGACCACCTACTCGGTGATCCTCTCGCTGCTCACCGGTGTGTTCGCGTTGGCGTACCCACTGAGGCCCATCCACCTCAGCATTCTCAGTTGGTTCACCATCGGCATCCCGGCGTTCTTCCTCGCACTCGAACCCAACGATCAGCGGGTGAACGAAGGCTTCCTGCGACGGGTGCTGGGACGGGCCGTTCCCGCCGGCGTCGTTATCGCGGCAGCCACCATGGGCATGTTCGCTGTGGCGCAACTCGACGACTCGATCGACTCCGACCATGCCCGCACCGTTGCGGTGTTGGTGGCAGGTTCGGTGGCGCTGATGAACCTGTATCGCACCGCCCGCCCGCTCAACGCCCTCCGCGGCACCCTCGTCGGCACGATGGCGGGCCTGTTCGCGCTCGCCTTCCTCGTGCCGTGGGGCCGCGACCTGTTCGAACTGCCCACCACGGCCGGGTGGGCCTACGCCGCGGCCGCAGGGTTCATCGTCGTCAGTTGGCCGTTGCTGGAACTCGGCAGCCGAGCGGCCGAACGGTGGCATCGGCACCCAGCGCAGCAGCTAGGGTCGCCCGCATGACACGCTTCCACGACCTCACCATGCGGTCCATCACCGGCGAGGAGGTGGCCTTCGCCCAGTACGAGGGCACGGTCTGCCTCGTGGTGAACGTCGCCAGCCTTTGAGGCCTCACGCCTCAGTACGCAGGTCTGCGTACGCTCCACGAAACGTATAGCGCCAAGGGGTTCGCCGTGCTGGCCTTCCCGTGCAATCAGTTCGGTGCGCAAGAGCCGGGTACCGACGCCGAGATTCTTGAGTTCGCCACCTCCAAGTACGACGCCAACTTCCCGATGTTCTCCAAGATCGAGGTCAATGGCGACGGCGCGTGCGATCTGTACCAGTGGTTGCGAGCCGAAACGGGCGGCGCCGACATCCAGTGGAACTTCGAGAAATTCCTCGTTGGCGCCGACGGCACCATCATCGAACGGTTCAACCCGATGGTTACTCCAGAGCAGATCGAACCGAAGGTGTCGGAACTGCTCGCCGGTCGATAATCTCCGCCTCAACGGCTTCCCCCCGGATTCAACTCAACATCCCCTCCGGAGGGATTCACCATGCCGTTCACCCGTTTTCGCCTTCCCCGCCGTCGGCCGCGCCTCGAGTTCGACTCGCCCGAGCACCCGTGGAGCATCTTCATCCCCGACCCCGACGACACCGTCGTGGTCGGCGGCTTCGGAGAGGCGGCGATGCTCGCTGCCGAGGTCTTCGAACTGCCGGCCCACCATGAGGTGCTCGTCCTCCTCGACGAACGGCGGCGCATCACTGCCATGCTGCTCGACCCGCCCGCCGAAGTGGGCGTGTTCGTGGGCATGGCGGCGCTTCCGGGCGTCGAAGCACCGTTCTGCCAGACGCTCAGCATCGTGCTCCAGCCGCAGGTCGAGCCAGGGCCGCCCGACCCCAACGACCGTCGCGGCTACCACGCCCTGCGGCGAGCCCACATGGCCCAGGGCTTGCTGCTGCTCGACGTGCTCCTCACCGATGGCGACACGGTGCGCAGCCTGGCGATCGGCTGCGACCCCGACCCGGTGTGGTTCGACGAGTTCGACCCGCTTGCGCTCGACGCTGAGGCGCTCGACGCTGCGTTGGTCGACGACCCGAGGGGCGACGCCGCCTAGCATCGGCGGTTCATGAGCACCATCTCCGTCGTCACCGGGGCCAACAGCGGCATCGGCCGGGCCACCGCCATCTACCTCGCCCAGCAGGGACACACCGTGTACGGCACGGTGCGCAGCCTCGACAAGGCCACCAAACTGCTGGCGATGGCGGCCGACGCTGGCGTGGAGATCCGTCTGATCGAGCTCGACATCGCCGACGACGAGTCGGTGCAGGTGGGCTTCGAGAAGTTGCTGCTCGACACCGGCGGCGTGGTCGACGTGCTCGTCAACAACGCCGGTGTCGGCGGCAACGCCGTCGCCGAGGAGTGCACCACGCAGATGTATCTCGACGTGATGAACATCAACCTGTGCGGTGCGGTGCGCTGCATTCAGCAGGTGCTCCCCGGCATGCGTGCACGAGGGCGCGGCGCCATCGTCAACATCACCTCGGTGGTCGGCCGGGTGGCCGCGCTGGCCCAGACCGCCTACGTCACGTCGAAGTGGGCGTTCGAAGGGCTCTCCGAGGGGTTGGCGCAGGAGGTCGCTCCGTTCGGCATTCGGGTGGCAATCGTCGAGCCTGGCATCACCAAGAGCGCGATCTTCGCCAAGAACATCGATGCACCGAACAGCTCTGGCGCCTACGACGCTCAGTACCGGCGCATGTTCCAGATGTACGCGGCGGGTCTTGCCCACGCCACCGACCCGTTCGAGGTGGGGCGAGTGGTGCACCATGCCGTCACCACCGCCGAGCCACAGTTGCGCTACGCGGTCAGCTGGGGTGCCGCCGACATCATCGGCGGCCGGGCACAGATGACCGACGAGCAGTGGGTGGCGATGGGCCAGCACCCCGACAGCCCTGAGGGCGACGAGGCGTACTACGACGACTTCCAGCGTCACTTCGGGCTCGACCTCCGCAACGTCGGCTAGGTCGCAGGCGGCGGCTCACTCAGAGGCGGTGATGGCCGGGCGGTGTAGCACCGCCGTCGACGGCCGTACCTCGATGTGGGCGTCGTGCACCACCGCACTGCCGTCGACCAGCAGGCTGTAGCCGTGCGGCTCGATCGGCGGAAACACCAATGTCACCTCCGGGCGTGCCGCGGCATTGGCGCGGGTGGATCGACCGGCCTCAAACAGGAAGGTGCCGCCGAGGAATCGGGTGGGCACGGCAAGCACATGCGCCCGCAGATCGGGCCCAACGGTGACCAGGTAGCCCCACGGGTACGGGGCCAGCGTGTCGGGAAGGTCGGAGAGTTCGACGGCGATGCTCACGCCGCCATCAGACCACAGCTCAACCCCACACCTTGCAGCCTTGAGGAACCGTCACCAGCGGGAGCGGGTTCACCGCGTTACCGCCACCCGGATGGATCTCGAAGTGCAGGTGATAGTTGCCGGGGCCGGCGTTGCCCGTGTCGCCCACCCAGCCCAGCAGTTGCCCCTGCTGCACCACCGAACCCTTGCTGAGCCCGGGGGCGAACGCCGACAGGTGGGCGTAGATGTAGTAGTCGCCCGTGCCGTCGGACGCACTGAGGCGCCACAGGTTTCCTGACAACCCGCTGCTGCCGCCGCTGTTGGCAAAGGTCTGGATGGTGAGGGTGCCTGCCTTCATGGCGTACACCTCCTGCCCGAGCGTGGCGAGAATGTCCATGCCCTGGTGAATTCGCCCACCGCTGCGCGGATCGCCGAAGTTGTTGAGGATGTCGGGCCCCTGCACGAGGTACTTGCCGAACGACGACAGGTCGAACATGCCGACCTGCTCGCGCACCGCACGGTGCTCGGCCGCCGACCACTCGAACCAGTTCTGCCGGCCGTA
>DMQJ01000314.1:5804-6023 GCA_003455715.1 Acidimicrobiaceae bacterium
ACCTGTTGAGCAGGGGTGATGGCCGTAACGGCGGCGACGACGGCGGCGGCGGAACGCCATGACGGGAGAATGCGCTTCATGTGCCTCGAAGAGATGTGGACCGGATGAACTGTCGACGGTCCGCCCGCCGGGCAGGTTACCGGGCCAACGGGTCGGCTGCCGGTCATCGGCTCCAGTCGTGGGCACGGTGAACCGTCGCCACCCGCACCGAGTACGCCT
>DMQJ01000314.1:6182-6597 GCA_003455715.1 Acidimicrobiaceae bacterium
TCGCCACCCGCACCGAGTACGCCTCGTACCACCGCTCGATGCCCAACTGCTGAGCACCTCGATGAGCGGCCACTTCGCGCCAGGCCACGGCGTCGGCCTCTGTGGCCCAGTAGCTCACGGTGATGCCCAGGCCATCTGCCCCGCGTGCCGACTCGATACCGAGATAGCCGGCCTGCTGCTGCGCCAGACGGTCCATCTCATCCGCCATTGCGGCGTACCCGACATCATCGACGGGAGTGCGCCGACTCGTGAAGATGACGGCGACGTACGGCGGCTCGGGCGTGCTGGCGAACATTTCCTCACTGTGGCATGAACCGCTCGGGCGGCGAGGCTCGATAAGGAGGGTATGACCGCAACCCTGTCTCGCACCGCCGACTGGGCACCGCCCGATCCGCGCCAGCGTCGGCGTGCCCCC
>DMQJ01000060.1:0-213 GCA_003455715.1 Acidimicrobiaceae bacterium
GTGGCGCGGCGGCTGGCGTTGCGCACCACGTTCTCCACCGCTTGGCGCAGCAGCGCCATGTCGGCCTGCACCACCACGGGCTCACCCAACGCCGCCTCGATCGACACGCCCTCCACCCGCACTGCGGCCGCCACCTCCTCGGCCAGCAGGTCGAGACGCAGCGGGGCCATGCGCGGCATCATCTGGCCGCTCTCGAAGCGCACCAGGTCGAGC
>DMQJ01000060.1:429-988 GCA_003455715.1 Acidimicrobiaceae bacterium
GTCGAGCATCTCGTTCACCCCGGTCGACGCACGCTCCGCGGCCGAGCGAATCTCCGAAAGCGAGCGCACGTACTCCTCGGTGGAACGGTCGCGCGCCAGGGCCTGGCTACTGCTGGCCAGAATGACCGCCAGCGGAGTACGCATCTCGTGAGCGGCATCGGCCAAGAACGCTTGCTGGTCACCCAACACGCGGCGCATCGGCACAGCAGTGAGGGCACTCACCCCCACTCCCAACAGCACGCACGCAGCCAGCAGCGCTGCCGCCAACTTCCAACTCGTGCTGGCCAGCTCGTCGAGTTGGCGCTCGCGCTCGTCGGTGTACAGCATCGTCACGTAGCCCTCGCCGGGCGACATCGGCCGCACGTACGCAATGAGGCCCGTCTCGTCCACCGTGTACTCACGCACCGAGGGCCACTCGCCCGCGTCGCGCATCCACTGGTTGAGCGGCGGCTCCAGCCCGTAGTCGCCGAACGCTTCGGTGTACTCGTCGTTGCTGTTCACGTAGAACCCGATGGGCCACTCCTCGCGCGACCCGATCATCTCGTTGCGCAGGATGGTC
>DMQJ01000060.1:1189-3509 GCA_003455715.1 Acidimicrobiaceae bacterium
GCTCTTCCGATCTATCATCTCGTTGCGCAGGATGGTCTCCATCTGCTCCACCAGCACCGCATCGACCTCGTCGTGCACCGTCTGTTCGCGCGCGTCGCGCCAGGCGCGGAACGGCACGAACGCGATCACTGCGGCCACCATGGCGAACAACCCTGCCGCCACCCACCGCCTCCTGCGCAACGTCACGTCGGCACCTCCGGCCCTATGCGATAGCCCACGCCGCGCACCGTCTCGATCGGTGCCGGGCGGCCCGGCAGGTCGAGCTTGCGGCGCACGTTGGCCACGTGCACATCCACCGTGTTCGACAAGCCGTCGTAGTTGGTGTCCCACACGGCGTCGAGCAGATCGGTGCGGGTCACCACCTCACCGGCACGGTCCATCAGATAGTGCAACAGGCTGAACTCGCGAGCGGTGAGCGGCACCAACACGCCCCCGCGACGCACCGTGTGCGCGGCCGGGTCGAGCTCGATGTCGGCCACCCGCAACTGGGGGGAACGTGCGTGTTCCGGCCGACGCAACAGCGCCCGCACACGCGCCGCAAGTTCGGCGAAGTCGAACGGCTTGGTGAGGTAGTCGTCGGCCCCGGCATCGAGGCCTAGCACCTTGTCGCCCGTGGCATCGCGGGCGGTGAGGATGAGCACCCGCGGCCGCACCGCAGCAGTCTGCAGCTCTCGGCACAGGGCCAGGCCGTCGCCATCGGGCAGGCCGAGATCGAGCACCACGACATGGTAGGTGCCGATGGCCACCGCCCGCCGGGCGCCCGCCAGCGTGCGCTCAAGGTCGACGGAGTGGCCGGCCTCTGCCAGCCCTCGCTGCACCACCTGGCCCAGCGACGCGTCGTCTTCCACCACCAGCACTCGCACGAACACCCATCGTTCCACAGCGCACATGAGCGGAACATGAAGCCCCGGTTCACCATGGCTTCATCGGCGGCATCACACCATGCCCACATGGAGATGCACCGGCACATCCTCAACCGGCTTAGGTTCGGCGCCACGGGCGAACAACTCGACGCGGTCGCCCACCTCACCCCCGACGAACTCGTGGAGCAGCTCCTTGCCGCCGAACCGCTCGAACCGGGCGAGCCGGTGCTGAACGGCGACGACGACTGGAGCACCGTGCCGCAGTGGTGGCTCGACACCATGCGGCGACCCGACGCCGGTGCGCACGAACGGATGGTCTGGTTCTGGCACGGGCACCTCACCAGCAGCATGGACGTCGCCTCGCCCGCGCTCATGTATCGACAGAACCTGCTGCTGCGCCGCCACGCGCTCGGCAACTTCCGCGACCTGTTGCAGGAGATCACCGTCGACGCCGCGATGCTGTTCTGGCTCAACGGTGCGTGGAGCACAGCCGAGAGCCCCAACGAGAACTACGCCCGCGAGCTGATGGAGTTGTTCGCCCTCGGCCGCAACGAGGGCTACACCGAAGACGACGTGCACCAGGCCGCCATCGCACTGTCGGGCTGGTGGGTCGACGGCGACAGCGACGACACCGTGCGTTTCGACGAGTCGATCGGCCCGCAGCGTTCGGTGCCGCTGTTCGGTCGCCGGGTGCGCAACGCCACCGACGTCATCGACGCGGTGTGCGACCACCCGTCCTGCGCGCCACACATCGCAGGCGCGGTGTACCGCGCCTTCCACGGCGTCGACCCCACCCCCGAGGTGCGGGCCGAACTCGCCGACGTGTTCGCGGGCAGTGGCCTCGAGATTCGCCCGCTCCTCGAGGCCACTGTCCGTCACTCCACCTTCCTCGGCGACCCCCACCCCCGGCCCCGAACCCACCTCGAGTGGTACATCGCCCTCACCCGCCTGTACCGCCGAGACGATCTCGATGTGTGGCCGCTCTATCAACTGGGGCAGATGCCGTTCAGCCCTCCCAACGTGGCCGGCTGGCCCGGCCACGACCGCTACCTCAGCGTGGGCGCCGAACTCACCAAGGCCCAGCTCGCGTTCGACCTGATGTGGGAAGCGCCCACGCCGGAAGCGGTGAACGCCGACGGTTCGTCGACCGACGACCTCGTCGACGAACTGTGTTGGCGAGCCGCGATCTCACCGAGCGACCACACCCGAGCCGCGCTCGACGACGCCTACGTGAACCACCCCGACGAGTGGGAGCCATACCGGGCACCGATGGCGCTCGTGCCACTCACCCCCGAGTTCAACATCGTCTGACGAGGAGCACCACCGCCATGGGAACCCACTTCGACCACCCCCACCCCGCCGACCGACCCCCGAGTGGCCTGTCGCGACGTGAGCTCTTGGGCTGGCTGTCGGCCGGTGCCGGTGCCGCCGCGCTCGGGGGCGGCGCGTGGTTGCTC
>DMQJ01000339.1 GCA_003455715.1 Acidimicrobiaceae bacterium
AATGTCGTGCTGCGCCGCACGTGCCGCCGCCTCGATGTCGAGGTCGTACAGCACCTCGAGGTGATCAGCGACGAATCCGACGGCGCTCCCCACCACCCCGCGGGCCGCGCCGGCGTGGTTCTCGCTGGCCGCCATTTCGTCGATCACCTGGAGGATGTCGGGGCCCAGCCAGGGTTCGGGGGTGCGGCCCGCGCTCTGCCAGGCAATGGCCCACTGGCTCCACTGGCCCAGTCCGGCCGCGGTGGCGACGGCCTCCGCGGTTGCCCGCAACTGCTCGGGGTACGGGTTGCCCGCGGCGACGATGCGCTGCGGAAGGGAGTGAGCGGTGAACACCACTCGAGTGTTGGCCGGCATCGCCGCCAGCTTGGCCTTCAGGTCGTTGGCGATGAACTCGACGAACGCTGGCTCCGTCGCCCAACTGTCGACGCCGCGCACCTCGATGCCGTGTGGCTCGGCGGCGGCGCGGGTGCGATCCAGGTACTGGCCGATGGAGTAGGCGCTGTAGTGGGGTGCGAGCACGAGGCCGATGATGCGGCGGAACCCTTGGGCAGCCAGCACGTCGACCGCCGTTTCGATCTTCGGTTCGGCGTGCTTCAGGCCGAGGGTGACGTGGTAGCGGCCGGGTGCCGCAGCGTCGAGCGCAGCTTGCAGGGCGTCGCGCTGGGCATCGGTACGGGCCGCCAACGGGGAGGTGCCGCCGAGCGCGTCGTAGCGGGCGGTGAGCTCGGCCAGCAGTTCGGGCGTCGGTGGGCGGCCGCGGCGGATGTCGGTGTAGTACGGCTCGATCTCCTCGCGGGTGCGAGGCGTGCCGTAGGCCATCAGGAGCACGGCGGTGCGTGTCTCGGTGGGGGTCATCGTGTGGTCGCCTTCTGGACGAGGTCGACCACCGCGTGCAACACGTCGGGGTTGGTCGACGGGTTCACGCCGTGGCCGAGGTTGAAGATGTGCCCGGGGTGGCGGCTGCCGTCAGCGAGCGTGTTGTCGGCCAGCACCGCCCTCGCCCCTTCGAGCGCCACCTCGGTGCCGGCGAGCACCAACGCCGGGTCGAGGTTGCCCTGCACCACCAGGTCGGCGCCCATGCGGCGGCGAGCCTCGCTGATGGGTGTGCGCCAGTCGAGCCCCAGCACGGTGGGCCCGGCCGCGTACATGCGCTCGAGCAGGTGGTCGCACCCGATGCCGAAGTGGATGCCCGGGGTGTCGGGGAACTGCTCGCGGAGTTGCGTGAACACCGCCTGCGAGTGGGGGAACACGAACTGGTCGTAGTCGGCGCGGCTGAGGTTGCCGGCCCACGAGTCGAACAGCTGGAACGCCCGGGCGCCGTTGCGGAGCTGGCTGCCGATGCTGGCCACGGCGTGCTGCGTGAGGCGCTCCATCAGCGCGTGCCACAGGGCTGGCACGGTGTGCATCATCCGTTTGGTGTGCTCGTAGGTGCGGCTCGGGCGGCCCTCCACCAGGTAGCTGGCGACCGTGAAGGGGGCTCCGGCGAAGGCCAGCAGTGGCACGTTCGCGGGGAGCTCGCGGGCGAGTGTGCGGACGGTGTCGAGCACGTAGGGGGTGTCGGCTTCTGGTTCGAACTCGCGCAGGCGGTGCAGGTCGGTGTGGTCGCGGAAGGGTTCGGGTGCCACCGGGCCGGTGCCGGGGGCCACGTCGATGCCGAAACCCACGGCGTGCGCGGGCACCACGATGTCGCTGTACAGCACGGCCGCATCGACGCCGTAGCGACGAACCGGTTGCAGGGTGAGCTCGGCCGCGTCGTCGGGTCGCTTGATGGCGTCGAGGATGCTCCCTTCGCCACGCACCGCCCGGTACTCGGGCAGGCTGCGTCCGGCTTGGCGCATGAACCACACGGGGGTGTGGGCGGCCGGTTGCCCCCGAGCCGCGTCGAGGAAGGGAACGCTGGTCGCCGGTGCCATCGGCTTCGCACGCTACCGCCCCGCCCGAGTCGGCGTTCAGCCCGTGTCTCCATAGTCGGCGCTGGGGCCGCACCCCATGCGGTCTCAACGCCAACTTTGGTGTGTCCCTGGGTTTGTCGGCGCTGGGGCCGCACCCCACGCGGTCTCAACGCCAACGTTGGGGGGTGGGGTGGGGCAGGATGGGCGGCATGAGCTTCTCCGACCTGTTCTCCCTGTCCGGCAAGACCGCTGTCGTCACCGGCGGCAGCCGGGGCATCGGCGCGATGATCGCCCGTGGCCTTCTCGATGCCGGCGCTTCCGTGGTGATTTCCGCCCGCAAGGAGCACGAGTTGGCGGCGGCGAAGGACGAACTGTCGCAGCACGGCGATGTCCACACGGTGCGCGCCGACCTGAGCACCATCGAGGGCGTGGCCGCTCTGGCCGAGGCCGTGGCCGCGCACTTCCCGACCCTCAACATCCTCGTCAACAACGCCGGAGCCACGTGGGGGATGCCACTGGACGAGTTCGACGAGCACGCATGGGACAAGGTGATGGACACCAACGTGAAGGGCCCGTTCTTCCTCACCCAGAAGCTGCTGCCGCAACTGCGCGCCGCCGCCAGCGCCGACGACCCAGCCCGGGTGATCAACATCGGGTCCATCGACGGTTTGCACGTGAACCCGATGGACACCTACAGCTACGCCGCCAGCAAGGCGGGCATTCACCACCTCACCCGCGCCCTCGCCCGCAAACTGGGCCCGCAGCACATCACCGTCAACGCGGTCGCCCCCGGCCCGTTCGAGAGCAAGATGATGGCGGCCACCCTTCAGGCGTTCGGCGACAGCATCGCCAAGTCGGCCCCGCTCGGCCGTATCGGACGGCCCGACGACATGGCAGGCGTGGCCGTGTTCCTCTCCAGCAGGGCGGGTTCCTACCTCACCGGCGCCGTCATCCCGGTCGACGGCGGTATCGCCACCACCGCCTGATCGCCACCGGCGTCGCCCCGTTCGCGTCAGACGCCGCCTCGTCGAACGCGTTCGACACGTGGGTCGCCGGGCAGAAGTGCCGCCAAGCGGTCGGCGGTCTCATCGAGGTCGATTGCGTTCGACTCGGCCATGGTGGCGATGTCGACCCAGTCCTTCGGCCGGTCGAACATCGCCTTGAACACGGCCAGGTCTTCGGCCGACAGCACGCGGATGGTGCGTCCGGCGAACGGCACCCGTCGGCAGCGACGGTCGACTTCGTGATGGAACGGGTCGGCAGCGAAGAACAGGTCGACCGGGGTGTCGTCCCACCACAGCCGCACCTGGTCGGCACGCCGAGCCTCCGCGATGTCGGCGGCCGAGGATCGCACCCCGACCGGCAGGGCGGCGAACACGTCGGCGGCTCGCTCGGCGGGCACGAACACGTTGATGTCGATGTCTCGCGTGCCGCGTGGCTCCTCGGTTGCGTATGCCAGCGCCAACGCACCACCCAGCGCCCACGGCAGGCCCGCAGCGTCGAGAGCGTCACACGCGGCAACGATGCGTTCGACGAGTGTGGGCGTGCTCACCGGCGGGCCACGGGCATGGGCCTGGGTCTGAAGGGAAGGGCCTCGGCCAGGGTGAGCGCGTCCTCCAACTTCCGCGCCTGCACTGCGGGATCGAGTCCGGTGCGGAACTCGATGCGATAGCCGAGCGCTTCGATGATGCGCCCGGCCACTTCCAAGCCCGGCTGTCGACGGCCGCGCTCGTACGCGCTGAGCACCGGCGCAGGAATGCCGACCGCTGCTGCGACCTCGTGCTGTGCGCGCCCGCGGGCGAGTCGGAGTCGGCGGAGTGTGCGGCCGGAGATCACCCCGCCATCTTAGCGGATCCGCTCAGAGGCTTCGCATCATCGCGACCCGTCACGATCGACGGTGGGCCGAGGCTGAGGCGGGGGAGTGGGTTGTGGGAGCGGCCGATAGGATTTCCAGACCCTTGTTTTCGGGAACTGCCCGGGACGAGGGCCGAATCGCACGATGAGTCAGCACCATCCCGATCTCCCCGCTGAGCAGGCGTTCATCGACCACGCGTACCACTGCCTCGAGCAGAGCAAGGCCGACGCGTGGAAGATGCGCAACCTCCACGAAGGCACCCTCGGTGGCACGTTCCAGGCTCGCTACGAGCGCGACGTGTTCGACGAGGCCGTGTTCAACCGCCTCACCCAACTCGACCTTGGCGATGCCGCGCTGGTGTTCGGCCGCATCGACCGCATGGTGGAGGGCCCCGACGGCACCACCGAGGCGTTCCACATCGGCCGTCTCGCGGTAGCGGATGAGAATGCCGACCCAGTGGTGGTCGACTGGCGGGCGCCGGGGGCCGAGCCGTTCTACCGCGCCACTGGTCGCGAGCCCCTCGGCCTCGCTCGGCGTCGTCACTTCCATGTGCACGGCCGCCAACTGCTCGGCCTGGAAGACGAACTCTTCGGCGCCGGGCACCTGGGCATCGGTGCCGAAGACGACGAGCACGATGCTCTCGGTGGCCCCGCACCCATCCGTGGTTACAGCACGCTGCTGGCGGCCATCGAGCGCGGCCGCACCGGCCAACTCGGCGACATCGTCGCCACCATTCAGAGCGAGCAGGACGAAATCATCCGCAGCCCGCAGGCCGGGGTGCTGGTGGTGCAGGGCGGGCCCGGCACCGGCAAGACCGTCGTCGCGCTGCATCGCGCCGCCTACCTGCTCTACACGTACCGCTTCCCGCTCGAAGACCAGGGCGTGTTGGTGATCGGCCCCAACCGAGTGTTCCTGCGCTACATCGAACGGGTGCTGCCGTCGCTCGGTGAAGCCGGGGTCGAGCAAGCGATCCTCGCCGACCTGGTGCCCGACGTGCAGTGGGCCCGCTACGGCATCGACCCTGCCGACTCGCCGTTGGCCGCCAAGGTGAAGGGCGACGCCCGGATGAGCTTGGTGATCGACCAGGCAGTCACCGACCGCGAGCGGCCCTTGAAAGACGACCTGGTGCTGCCGTTCCGCACCGGCTACCTGCGTCTCACCGCGGCCGACAGCCAACGCATCGTGCGCACCGCGCAGCGTCGCTTCCGTCGCCACAACGCGGCCCGCAAGTGGGTGGAAGGCGAAATCTGGCAGGCGATGGCCAACGGCTGGCGCGACGGTGTGCTCTCGGCCGCCGATGTGAAGGACGGCGTGCGCCACCTGCCCGACATGCGTGTGGCCCTCGAACGCATGTGGCCGGTGCTCACTCCGGCCCAACTGCTGCACGACCTGTTCGGCAGCAAGGCGCTGCTGAAACTTGCTGGGCACAAGCACCTCACCGAGGCCGAGTACCTCAGCCTGTATCGCCCTCGCGAGGCCGATGTGGCCGACGTGCGCTGGACTGAACACGATGTGGCACTGCTCGACGAGGCCCGCGCCTATCTCGGCCCGAAGCCGTCGAAGAAGCAGGCGGCCAACGGCAAGACCGACGACGACGAGATCCGCACCTACGGCCACATCGTGGTCGACGAAGTGCAAGACCTCACTCCGATGCAGTTGGCCATGGTGGGCCGCCGGTCGCTCAATGGCAGCCTCACGGTGGTGGGCGACCTGGCCCAGGCCACTGGTGCGTTGGCGCCCAACGACTGGGCCGACGTGGTGCGTCACCTGCCCACGCCGAAGGGGTCGCGCGTCATCGGCCTCAGCGTGGGTTACCGCATCCCGGGCCGCATCATGGAGTTGGCCAACCAGGTGATGATGGCTGCCACCCCGTCGCTGCGAGCACCCACCAGCGTGCGCGCCGGCGACGAGCACCCAGAGTTCGTGCAGGTGCCGCAGGGTGAACTGCTCGACGCCGTGGTTGCCGCCACCAAAGAACTCGATGCCGAACTCCACGACGGCAACGTGGCCGTGGTGGTGCCCGACTCCATGTTCGAAGCGGTGTCGTCGACCCTCGAGGCTGCTGGCATCGAGCACGGCAAGGCCACTCGCTCGGGCCTCGAGATGGGCATCACCGTCGTGCCCGTCAGCGTGGTGAAGGGCTTGGAGCTCGACGGCGTCATCGTCGTCGAGCCCGCTGCCATCGTGCGTGCCGAGCAGCAGGGCCTGCGGGCGCTGTACGTGGCCCTCACCCGCAGCACCAAGCGGCTCACCATCGTGCACAGCGAGCCGTTGCCCGCGGCGATGGCCCAGCCCGTCAGCTGAGGTAGGCCTCCACCAACACGGTGAGGTTCTTGAAGGCGCGGTCGGCGTCGGCCGGGCGGTTGCGGTCGGCGGCCAGCCGACAGCGCGACACCACGAACTCGAAGTCGGCCAGCAGTTCCGGTCGCTCTGCCGCGACCTCGTCGACGATGGCCGCCCACAACTGTTCGATGCGGTCGGCTGCCGCGCCGTCGCCATCGGAGTTGATGACGCGCTGCGACAGCACGGCCACTTCCTCCAGCATCAGCGGCAGCAGTTCGGCGGCCGTTCCCGACGGAAGGGTGGTGGTGGGGGCAGCAACGCCGGTGGTGGCAACCGACTCGTCATACGTGGTGGGACGGCACGCACTGGCACCAACCACACTGGCGGCGGCCAGCACGACGGCCGCCGCGCGAGCGGATGGCTTCACACGACCACCAGGATGCGGTTGCTGGCGAACGAACCGACGCCCACGTGACGCCCTTCGATCTCGATGGTGACCGTGCCGTCAGGCGAGGCGGCGGTGATGACACCGGTGTGCCCGGGCAGGATGCTGCTCTCCTCCAAGAAGTCGAGCAACCCTGGGGTGAACTCAAGTTCTTCCGGAATCCGCGACACCGTGAACTCCTGGCCCACCTGGATGTCGGAAAGGGGCACCTGGTCGGGGGCGAGGTAGTTGGCCCCTGGAATGGGGTTGCCGTGCGGGCAGGTGGTGGGATGCCCGAGCACCCGCGACATCGCTTCCTCCACCGCGTCGCTCATGACGTGCTCCCACTTGCCTGCTTCGTGGTGTGCGTCGGCCCACGACAGCCCGAGCAGGTCGGTGAGAAATCGCTCGGCCAGACGGTGGCGACGCACCGTGCGCTGGGCCAGTGCCTGCCCCGCTGAGGTGAGTTGGATGGACCCGGCAGTGGTGACCAGGCCTTCGCCTTCCATGCGCTTGATCATCTCGCTGACCGCTGGCCGCGACACCTGCAGGCGTTCGGCGATGCGGGCCTGGATGACCGCCACGTCGTCTTCTGCCAACTCGAAGATGCACTCGCAGTACTCCTCGAACGCGGGGTGACGCTCACCGGGTGCAGGCATGGGTAAAGCCTACCTGACAGGTCTGGAGGGCGCCGCTTGGCGCAGCCACTCGTCGGCCTTGCGCAGCCTGCGCTCGAGTTCGCCGTTGGTGGCCGCGCCCACCGAGGCGATGCCAGCCAGTCGGTTGAGCTCGGCCTGCACACGGCCGTGGCTGTACCCGGTGAGGTCGACCAGACGTTTGGCGACGTCCATGTTCTTCTGCCGCAGTTCTTCCTTGCGTTCGCCCACGCTGCGGTTGCTCCACAGCACGAACCCGCTCTGCGTGGGAATGTCGGGCAGATCGACGGAGAGGGCGTCGGTGCCGTCGGCGTCGGGTGTGGGCTCGGGCACGTCGGGTTCGTCGTCGAACAGGGTGAGGCCGTCTTCGGTGATGGCATGCACGCTCATCGCCGTGGCGTAGCTGGAGAGCACGCTGAACAGCGACAGCTGCTCGGGCATCAAGTCGAGTTCTTGCTTCGCCTCGCGCTCCAGATCCTCCGGCGAGAACTCGTCGTCGCGTTCGGTGGGTGGACGCAACACGTGCCGTCGGGCCTCGGCGATCTGGAACGCGTGGGTGCGCAGGCGCGGGTCGTCGGGCAGGTACAGGTAGGCCTTCTGGCTGGCAAGGCCCTTCGTCCAGCGCACGAATCGGCCCACGGCCTGGCGGAAGAACAACTCGGTGACCACCGTGCTGGCGTACACACCCACCCGCAGCCGGGGGATGTCGACGCCTTCGCTCACCATGCGCACGGCCACCAGCCAGTGACGATCGCTGGCGGCGAAGCGGGCGATCTTGGCGCTGGCATCGGGGTCGTCGCTGATGACCACCTCGGCCTCCACATGGAAGCGGTGGCGGATGAAGCGAGCGATGTCGCGAGCGTGCTCCTGGTCCATGCAGATGGCCAGGCCACCCGCGTCGGGGTGGGTCTGGCGCACGTGCAGCAGCCGTTCGTGGGCCTGGGTGATGACCGCCGCCAACCAGTCGCCCTGCAGGCTCAGCGCGGCACGGAGGCGATGGGAGGCGCCGGTGCGATCGAGCTCGTCGTGGAAGTTGGCGGTGAGCACGGTGCCGTCGGGGGCGCTCCACTCCATCAGCCCGTCGAACCGTGGGAAGTAGACGGGGCGCACCACGCCGCCGTCGCGCAGTGCATCGGCGTAGCCGTAGGTGAAGTCGGGTTGCGCCTCGCCGCCCTGACCGGTTTCGGCATAGTTCACGAACGGGATGCTCGCCGTGTCGCTGCGGAACGGGGTGCCGCTGAGGCACAGGCGGCGATTGGCCAGCTCGAACGCCGTGCGAACGCCATCGCCCCAGGCCCGTTCGTCGCCCGCGTGGTGCACCTCGTCGAGCACGACGAACGCGTCTCGGGCCAGGCCGCGGAGCTTCTTGGCGGTGTCGGCGGTGCTCACCTGCTGGTAGGTGGTGACCAGGCCGTGCACATCGGGTGCGAGCCCGTCGGCGGGCGACCAGTTGGGGTCGACCTCCAGGCCCATGCGGTGTGCGGCCTGTGTCCACTGCACCTTCAGGTGGGTGGTGGGGGCCACGATGATCAGCCGACGCGGCTCCTGGCTGAGCGCCCAACGTGCACAGGCGAGGGCGAACGTGGTCTTTCCGGCGCCGGGCGTGGCCACGGCGAGGAAGTCGGGCTGCTCGCTGGCGGTGAACTTGTCGAACGCCTCGCGCTGCCACGGGCGGAGTTGCACACGGTCGCTCATGGGGACCGCTCAGTCTGGCGGGGCACAAGCGAACTAGCGCGCATCCCAGGCTGGGCTACGGGGGCGCGCTCGTGCTGGTGGTCGACGTGGTGCTGGTGGTCGATGTCGTGCTGGTGGTGCTCGACGTGGTGCTCGACGTCGACGACGGGTCGATCGTCGTGCTGGTCGTCGACGTGGTCGACGTGCTCGAAGTGGACGTGCTCGAGGTGGATGTGGTTGACGTGGTCGTCGTGGTGGGCACCGGGTCGGGTGGCGGCACCACCCAGCCGGACGTGAACGCGGCGATGCGGTAGCGATGCGGGTGGGGGAACGCGTCGCGCTTCATCAGTCGGGCATTCTGCGAGATGGTGACCACCAACGACCCGCCGCTGGTACGCCACGGCAGCAGGTGCGCGTGGTAGGTGTTCATCGCCGGGTCGCCGCCGCGTGGGGCAATGCCGCGCAGTTCGGTGGTGGTCCACGGGCCCCACGGTTGGTTGGCCACTTCCACCACCAACCGGTCGCCCCAGTAGCCGTCGACCTTGGCCACCGACACCCACTGCCCGCTCAGGTAGCGCGGTTGCATCGGGTTCTCGGTCCAGTAGCGCTGCACGAACGGTCGCGCATCGGCAGGGTTGGCCGACCATCCCTCGGCCGTGCGGTACTCCATCGTTGCGCCGAACTGGCCCAGTGGCACTCGCGCCAGGTACATCGCTGTCGCCGAGTGTTGGCCACCGAAGAACCCGCCCTCGCGCACCAGGTTCTGCTCGAAGGTGTTACCGAACAGGTAGGTGTGTATGGCGTCGCTGGCGACCGCGTAGCCATAGATGGGGTTGGCGCTGCTGTTGGGCGCCGGGGCGAACGAGCGGCGCTTCAGTGTGCGGGCGTCGTACGTGCCCATCCAGGTGCGAACCGGATGCCACCCCAGCCCGTCGCCGGGGCCGGGGGTGTAGTTGTCCTTCACCATTTCCACCCAGAACATGGTGAGCACCCCGTTGAAGGTCTCGCCGCCCATCGGCCAGAACCACTTCTTCAGCGGGTCGTCACCGTTGCCCGGCTCGAACGCCTTCGGCGCAGCGGCGGTGCCGCGGTGCAGCAGTGAGAAGCAGTTGCCGTCTTGGATGAGCGCCACGTTGTGGGCGAAGTGGGCCTGATCGAGCCGCGTCGCGCTGCCGCCCGGGTCGATGAAGGCGTCTTGGAAGAACCAGGCGTACCGGTTGCCGCCGAGGGCCACGACGTGCTGGTAGTCGGCCCCGAGGAGCGGCCCGACTCGTTGGGCGAAGAAGGCGTCGATGGAGCCTGCGCCGGTGCCACCAGCGCATCCCACGCCGGTGCTGATGTACCCGGCGCCCGTGGTGGTGACCGAAGCGGCCCACGGCGGTGGTGGAGCGGCGGGTGGCGGCTCGGCAGGTGCAGCGGGTGGGATGTCCCGAGTCACCTCTGCGGGTTCGCCGGGTGGAGGGGCCGCAGGCAGCGTGGTGGTGGGTGCAACGGAGGTGGAGGTGGTGCCGGCAGATGTGGTGGGTCGGACGGGACGGCTGGTGGTGGTGCTGTCGTCGCTCGTCGGCGTCGCTGCCCGGCTGTGCTCGGTGGTCGGTGGCGCTGGCGCAGCGAGCGGCGAGCACAGCT
>DMQJ01000345.1:0-162 GCA_003455715.1 Acidimicrobiaceae bacterium
GCTGCCCCTGCCATGCCACGTCGTCGCTGGCGGTGATCCCGTCGGCGGCGACGGTGCCGCTGAACCCGCTGCCGCCCCACGCCGGGTCGTCGGTGTTGACCAGCAGGTGCCACTGCCCCGCCCACGGCAGGCCCACTCGATACCCAGGGCGGGGCACCGGGG
>DMQJ01000345.1:511-792 GCA_003455715.1 Acidimicrobiaceae bacterium
GCACCGGCCACTCGCCGGCAAGCCCATTGAGGTGGGCGAGCAGATCTCGCACCCCACGGTGTGGGGCGTGGTCGAGCAGATGCCACGGCAAGCCGCTCGTCTCGCTCCACTCCGTGAAGGGCGCCAGTTCGGCTCCCATGAACAACAGCGGGGCTCCGGGCATCGCCCACATCCACGCATACAGCGCACGGAGGTTGGCGAAGCGCTGCCAATCGTCGCCGGCCATCTTGCCCAACAGGCTGCCCTTACCGTGCACCACCTCGTCGTGGCTCAGCGGCAGC
>DMQJ01000345.1:999-13014 GCA_003455715.1 Acidimicrobiaceae bacterium
ACCTCGTCGTGGCTCAGCGGCAGCACGAACCGTTCGCTGAACGCATACAACAGCCCGAACGACAGGTCGCGGTGGTGCCAGAGTCGGTGAATGGGGTCGTGCTGGAAGTAACCGAGCGTGTCGTGCATCCAGCCCATGTTCCACTTATGGGTGAACCCGAGGCCGCCGTACTCCACCGGGTGCGTCACCTTCGGCCACGCCGTGCTCTCCTCGGCGATCATCAACGCCGACGGGGCCTCGTTGCCAACCACCGAGGTGAGTTCGCGGAGGAAGTCGATGGCCTCAAGGTTTTCGCGACCACCGTGCCGGTTGGGCACCCACCCGCCGGCGGGGCGGGAGTAGTCGAGGTAGAGCATGCTGGCCACGGCGTCGACGCGGAGGCCGTCGATGTGGAACTCGTGCAACCAGTAGAGGGCGTTGGCCACCAGGAAGTTGCGCACCTCCGTGCGGCCGTAGTTGAACACGTAGGTGCCCCAGTCGGGATGTTCACCCTGCCGTGGATCGGAGTGTTCGTACAGGGCGGTGCCGTCGAACCGGGCGAGGCTCCAGTCGTCCTTCGGGAAGTGGGCAGGCACCCAGTCGACCAACACACCAATGCCACGCTGGTGCAGGATGTCGACAAAGGCACGGAAGTCGTCGGGGGTGCCGAACCGCGCCGTCGGCGCGTAGTAGCCGGTGACCTGGTAGCCCCACGACCCTCCGAACGGATGCTCGGCGACGGGCAGCAGTTCCACATGGGTGAACCCCAGGTCGGCCACGTGATCGGCGAGTTGGTGGCCAAGGTCGCGATAGTTGTCGACCCCGTGCCGCCACGAGCCGAGGTGCACCTCGTAGATGCGCAGTGGTGCGCCGTGCGCAGCGGTACGGCGAGCCATCCAGTGCTGATCGCCCCACAGGTGTTGGCTGGGCCCCGGCACGACGCTGGCATTGCTGGGCGGGCACTCCGTGGCCTGCGCCATCGGGTCGGCCTTCATCGTCGTGTGGCCGCCACGGGCCACCACCGCGTACTTGTAGCGATGGCCCGGTTGAGCCGAGGGTTCCACCGCCGCCCAGATGCCCGACGACCCCTGTGCCGCTAGTGGCGTGCCCTCACCCCATCCGTTCCAGTCGCCCACGGCGTACACCGCGGTGGCATTGGGCGCCCACACGGCGAACCGCACGCCTCCCTCAGGCCGCGGGTGCGCCCCGAGGAATTGCCAGAGCCGACGATGGTTGCCCTCACCGAACAGGTGCAGGTCGAGATCGCTCAGGAGCACACCCCGAGCGTACGTCACCGCCCACCCGAACGCCGGATGCGCACGCTGCTACGTTCGGGCCCGTGCGCGTGCTGATGCTGTCGTGGGAGTACCCACCGTTGGTGGTCGGGGGCATCGCCGCCCACGTGGAGGGTCTGGCGACGGCAATGGTGCGGGCCGGCCACGAGGTCGTCGTGTGCAGCCTGCATCACCCCGGCGAGCCCGACGACGCCACGGTCGACGGGGTTCGCGTGCTGCGAGCCGACGCGGCGTTGCCGTGGCTTCCCGACGACGACTTGGTGGCCCGCATGGCCAGCGCCAACCACCAGTTGGTGCAACTCACCGCACGTCTCGGCACCTGGCAACCCGACGTGGTGCACGCCCACGACTGGCTCACGGCGTGGGCAGGCGACACCCTCAAGGTGCTCTTCGGTGTGCCGTTGGTGGCCACCGTGCATGCCACCGAACGGGGTCGCCATGGGGGCCACCTGCCGCCCGGGCTGCCGGGCGCCATCAACTCGGTGGAGTGGTGGCTCACCTACCAGGCACGCGAGGTCATCGCGTGCTCGAGGTTCATGGCCCGCGAAGTGGTGAGCGGCTTCGAACTCCCGCCCGAGAAGGTGCACCTCGTTCCCAACGGGGTGGATGTCAGCCGCTGGCTCACCGACGGCGAACGGCTCCCTGCCGAGCCGCTGGTCGTGGCCTGGGGACGGGTGCAGTACGAGAAGGGCTTCCACGTACTGGCACGCGCCATTGCCGAACTCCGTCACCGCGTGCCCGGCATTCGCTGCGTCATCGCCGGCCGCGGCACCTACCTGCCCGAACTGCAGACCCATGTCGACATCGACGGCGTCGCCGACCTGGTGCAGCTTGCCGGGTTCGTGCCCGACAATGAGTTGAAGGCCCTGCTCGGACGCGCTGGGTGCGTGGTCATCCCCTCGCTGTACGAGCCCTTCGGCATCGTGGCGCTCGAAGGCATGGCCGCAGGGGCACCCACCATCGCCGCTCGCACCGGTGGACTCGCCGAAATCATCGAACACACCGATGCCGGGCTGCTCTTCGAGCCGGGCAACCATCACGAACTCGCTGACGCCATCGAACTGGTGCTCACCGACCCCCACCTGGCCGATCGGCTGCGCACCCACGCCTCCACCCTGCTCCGCCGCACCTACACGTGGGATGCCATCGCCGCTCGCACCGCAGAGGTCTACGAGGTTGCTCGACGATGAATCATTGGTGCGACCAGGGCACGTGACCGGTGGCCCGTGGCCGATCCGCCGCGACGCCGACTAGGGTTGCCCCGATGCGTGCCGTTCGTTCATTTCATGTGATTCCCGCTGTTCCTACCGCTCTGCAAGCGCTTACAGAGCTGGCCGGAAATCTGCACTGGACGTGGGACCGCGAGACGAAGGCTCTGTTTCGGCGCCTCGACCCGGTGCTGTGGAAGGAAACCCAGGAAGACCCCCAGCACCTCCTCGCCGCCATCACACCGAGCCGCTGGGAGGAACTGGCCGCCGATGCGTCGGTGATCGCTGCGGTGCATGAAGCATCCGCTCGCCTCCACGACGCCCTCGAGTCGCCGCGATGGTTCCAGACCCGAACCGATACGCCGCTCGGCCTGGTGGCCTACTTCTCCCCCGAGTTCGGCATCAGCGAGACCGTGCCGCAGTACTCGGGTGGCCTCGGGGTGCTCGCCGGCGACCATCTGAAGGCGGCGAGCGATCTCGGCGTGCCGCTCGTCGGCGTCGGCCTGCTCTACTCGGAGGGCTACTTCCGTCAGCGCCTGAACGCCGACGGCTACCAGGAGGAGCGCTACCCGCGCCTCGAGCCCGCCCACCTGGCCGCCCGGCCCACGGGGCTGCAGATCAGTGTCGACCTTGCCGGCGACCCCACCCTGGCCAATGTGTGGGAACTGCACGTCGGGCGCACCCGCCTCTATCTGCTCGACACCGCGGTGGAGGGCAACAGCCCCGCCGCTGCCGCCGTCACCGACCGGCTGTACGGCGGCGACAAGGAGCATCGCTTGCGTCAGGAGATCCTCCTCGGCATGGGTGGCGTGCGTGCCCTGCGAGCACTCGGTCTTGATCCGCAGGTGTTCCACACCAACGAAGGCCACGCCGGCTTCCTGGCGCTCGAGCGAATTCGCGAACTCGTCGACACCGGCTACACCTTCCACGAGGCCGTCGAGGCGGTGCGAGCGGGTGGCCTGTTCACCACCCACACGCCCGTGCCAGCGGGCATCGACCGGTTCGCTCGCGAGTTGATCGAGAAGTACTTCTCCGACTTCGCCCGTTCGTGCGGCATCACCATCGACGACCTGATGGATCTCGGCCATCGCGTCGACGAGCCCGACGGCATGTTCAACATGGCGGTGATGGGGCTCCGCCTCAGTGCCCGCAGCAACGGCGTCGCCCAACTGCACGGGGAGGTCAGCCGCGAAATGTTCGCCGGCCTGTGGCCCGATGTGCCCACCAAGGAGGTACCCATCGGGGCCATCACCAACGGAGTGCACGCGCACACCTGGGTGGGCGACCATGTGGCCCCGCTGCTCGCCAAGAGCGTCGGCTCGGTGTGGGATGGCGCCGATCGGGCCTCGTGGCAGGGCGTCGACCAACTCGACCCCGGCGACGTCTGGGCGGCTCGCAACAAGGGTCGCTCCGAACTGGTGGCCTTCGTACGGTCGCGGCTCGGTGGGGCAGTGCTCGATCCCAAGGCACTCACCATCGGCTTCGCCCGCCGCTTCGCCACCTACAAGCGGGCCACCCTGTTGCTCAGCCAACCCGAGCGGCTGCGCGCCCTGCTGCTGTCGACCGACCGGCCCGTGCAGTTCGTCTTCGCCGGCAAGGCTCACCCTCAAGACCACCCGGGCAAGGACATGATCCGCGAGATCGAACTGTTCGCCCGCCAACTCGACGTGGGCCACCGATTCGTCTTCGTACCCGACTACGACATGGCCATCGCCCGCATGATGTACCGCGGCAGCGATGTGTGGCTCAACAACCCCCGTCGGCCGCTGGAGGCCTGTGGCACGAGTGGGATGAAGGCCGCGCTCAACGGGTGCCTCAACTGCAGCATCCTCGACGGCTGGTGGGACGAATGCTTCGACGGCGAGAACGGCTGGGCCATCAACTCCGCCGACGACGACCCCGACCTCGGCCGTCGCGATCAGCGCGAGGCCACCAGCCTGTTCGGCTTGTTGGAGCGTGAGATCGTTCCGCTGTTCTACGACCGCAACGAGGCGGGTGTTCCCGTCGGCTGGACCGACACGATGAAGGCCAACTGGCGGTCGCTCGGGCCCTACGTCACGGCCGCACGCATGGTGCGCGACTACACGACGCTGCTCTACGAGCCCGCAGCCGCGAGTTCGCGCGCCGCGCTCGCCGAGGACGGGGCGGTGGCCAAAGACCTCGCCGGGTGGAAGCAGTGGGTACGCAACCATTGGCCGCTCGTGAAGGTGCTCGACATCGAGGTCGATACGTCGGCCGCGCATGAAGGCGACGTGCGGCGCGTGCGCGCCCACGTCGACGTCGACGGCTTGCAGGTGGGCACCCTGGCGGTGCAGGCGCTGCATGGCCCCATCGACAGCGAGGGCCAGTTCATCGGCACGCCCCAGGTGGAAGCCCTGCGTCATGTGGGCGACGACGTGTGGGAGGCCGACTACACGGTGGGCGAGGCTGGGCCCTACGGCGTCACCGTGCGGGCGCTCCCCTGGCACCCGCACCTGGTGAACCAGGTGGAGATGGGCACCATCGCCTGGGCCCACTAACGACCTCCATCACCCCCACCCCCCTTTTACGTAAAAGGTGACACGCCCCGACCAGGGGCGACGGGTCTGGGGTTTTGACGCAAAACCCGCTGACGAGGCGCGACTAACGACCGGAGAACTCGGCCTTGCCTGGCCCGTTGGCGAGGAAGCTCTGCACGCCGATTCGGCTGTCGTCGGTGTGGAACACCTGCTCGAACAGCGCCTTCTCGATGGCCAACCCGCCGGCCAGATCGCCGTCGAGGCCCTCGTCGACGGCCCGCTTGGTGAGCGCCTGGGCCTGCAGCGCCCCCTTGGCCACCTCGGCCGCCAACGCAAGCGCCCGCACGTGCAACTCGTCGCTGGGCACCACCTCGTCGGCGAGCCCGATACGCAGCGCCTCATCGGCCTTCACCTGACGACCGGTGAGCATCATTTCCTTCGCACGGCTCGCCCCGACGGTGCGCGCGAGGCGCTGGGTGCCGCCGCCGCCGGGGATGATGCCCAGCAGGATTTCCGGCTGGCCGAAGACCGCACGTTCGCCTGCGATGCGGTAGTCGCACGCCAGTGCCAGTTCGCAGCCACCACCGAGGGCATAGCCACTGACGGCGGCAATGACGAACCGGGGAATCGCGGCCACTGCATCGAGCGCTCGGTGGAACCCGGTGGTGATGACACGGGCCTCTTCAGGCCCACCGAACTGGCTGATGTCGGCGCCAGCGGCAAAGATTCGATCGCCGCCTGTCACCACCACGGCGCCAGGCGGGTTGGCGGCCAGATCGAGGGCCACCGCAGCCAGTTCGGCCAACACCTCCTGCGACAGCGCATTGACCTTCGGATTGTTGAGCGTGACCACGGCGACGCCGTCGTCGCGTCGGTCCACCAGCACGAGTTCACCCATGCCGCCGACGTTACCCGCGGCGGATGAGCGGTCAGGCGCCGACGACGGAGAGCATCTCGTCGGCCGCCGACCACGGGTCGATGGTGCGCGCCGCGACACCCGCCTGTAGTTCGCCCCATCGGTCGCCGCTGAGGATCTCGCGTGCTCGCTGCTCGAGCCGACGGGCGACGATCTCGCGCAACTCCTCGCGCAGGCGGAACTCTCGACGGCGGCGCAACTCACCGCTGGCTTCGATGAACGCTCGATGTGCAGCCACGGTTGACCACAGTTCGTCGACGCCCTTCTTCTCGAGGGCCACCACCGGCAGGATGGGCGGGCGCCAAGCATCGTGAGCCAAGTCGCTCAGCTCGAGCATCTGTTCGAGATCGCGGCGCGTTTCCTCCACACCCTTGCGATCGGCCTTGTTGATGACAAACACGTCGGCGATCTCCATCAGCCCGGCCTTGTTGGCCTGCACACTGTCGCCCCAGCCGGGGTTGACGACCACAACCGTGGTGTCGGCCTTGCCAGCAATCTCCACTTCCACCTGACCAACGCCAACGGTTTCGACCAGGATCCACCGACGGCCAATGGCGTCGAGCACCCGAACCGCCTCCGGGGTGGCGAGCGACAGCCCGCCGAGGTGCCCGCGGGTGGCCATCGAACGGATGAACACACCAGGGTCGGTGGCGTGGTCTTGCATGCGCACCCGGTCGCCGAGGATGGCCCCGCCGGTGAACGGCGACGACGGGTCGATGGCGAGGACGGCAACTTCCTCACCCTGCGACCGGAGGTGGCCGATGAGCGCCGACGTGAGCGTGCTCTTGCCGGCTCCCGGCGCACCGGTGAGCCCCACGGTGTAACCGCCTCCTGACGCGGGGTAGGCGATACGCCCCACTTCGCGGGCTTGAGCACCACCGCGCTCGACCAGCGACAGCAGGCGAGCCAACGCCGCCCGGTCGCCTGCGCACGCGGCCTCGAAGAGCGCCGAAACCGGCAACGACCGGATGCTCACAACTCGATGTCGTTCTCGGGAACGTTGACCACCTCGGTGAGGCCGTCGATGCGGTCTTTCATGATGCGCTCGACACCGGCCTTGAGGGTGACCGTGCTGGTGGGGCAGGTACCGCACGCGCCGACCAGGCTGACGTAGACAACGCCGGTTGCCTCGTCGACGTCGCGGAGCACGATGTCGCCACCGTCGGCGTGCAGGGCCGGCCGGATGACTTCGATGGTCTCTTCCACGAGGGCACGCATGTGGGAACTTTCGGGGAGTGCGGGACGACCCATTGAACCAGCCCGAACCCTAGGATTGCCACTCATGACTGCACCGATTCGCCGCGTTGCGCTCCTCATGCTCGCCACGCTCAGCACCGCCTTGCTTGCGGCGTGTGGCGACGACGATTCGTCGACCGCGCCCTCCACCACGACCAGCGAGTCGTCGACCAGCGCACCGACCACGACGGGCCTCACACCCACCTCCTTCACCACCTTGGTGCCGGTCGAGACACTCCCCCCGGTGGAGACGCCTGCACCGACCGCACCGGCAGGTCCGGTGCAGATCGATGTCGTCGTCGGTGTCGACAGCAGCCCCGATCGCGTCGAGCAGGTTGGTCTCGGTGAGCCGATCACCGTCAACATCACCAACCCGAACAGTCACGACGAGTTCCACATCCACGGCATCGACCTCGAACAGTCGGTGGAGGCCGGCGTGATGGCCACCTTCAACTTCACCGCCGATGCCGTGGGCACGTACGAAATCGAGAGCCACGAGACGGGTGACGTACTCGTGGTCATCGTCGTGTCGTGACCGCACTCCTGGCGCACCAGGGCGGTTGGGACGAGATCCTGCTCGTGGTCGGGCCGGTCGCGCTCGTCGGCGGGCTGCTGTGGATGGCCAAACGACGCAGCGGGGCCGGCGACGACTCGCTCAACTGACGAAGGTCCCTGGCCGGCGGCGCACACTCGGGGCGATACTGCAACCAGTTCCCATGGCCCCCGGCAACGGTGGGCCCCACCGGGAGCAAAGGGAGTCCCCCTAAGGGACCAGGCCCTCGCAGCCCACCCTGCGAGGGCCAACCCGCGTTTTGGGGCAGCGCGGCACCCATGGTGTTCAATCCGTGGTCGTCCCCGGGCTGCAACCCGCGATACTGGCCCGCATGCAGTTCACGCTGACTCCGATCGGTGTCGTTCGTAACGAGCGCACAACTCCCGTCGACGACGACTGGGACAGTGTCAACAGTCGCATCGAGCTCGATCTGTCGTTGCTCGGCCCTGACGCCACCGACGGCCTTCGCGACTTCTCCCACGTCGAGGTGGTGTTCGTGTTCGACCAGGTGCTCGACGACCGCATCGAGCACGGCAGTCGCCATCCACGGGGCAATACCGACTGGCCGAAGGTGGGCATCCTCGCCCAACGAGCCAAGGATCGCCCGAATCGCGTCGGCACCACCGTGTGCGAGCTGATGGCCGTGCGACCCGGCGGGGTGGTGGAGGTACGCGGACTCGATGCCATCGACGGCACACCCGTCGTCGACATCAAGCCCTACATGGCCGAATTCGGGCCGCGTGGCGATGTGCGCCAGCCGGCGTGGAGCCACGAACTGATGGACGGCTATTGGCAGACCGCCGATGCCCCACCTGGGCGGCTCGACGCCGCCACGGCCGCGGCCTGGTTGGCAGAGGTGCAACGATCCCCCGCCGACCACGGCACGCTGACGATGATCGTGCGCCGCCCCGCCACCGACCAGCGCGAGGTGCTGCCCACCGCCGTGCTGGATACGGCGACCGGCCTGGAGGGCGACAACTGGTTGCAGCGAGGAAGCCGCTCTCGACCCGATGGTTCGGCCGACCCCGATGCGCAACTGAACATCATGAACATTCGAGCGGCACGTCTGGTGGCGGGCGGCGACGACTCGAAGGTGCCGCTGGCCGGCGACCAACTGTTCGTCGACCTCGATCTGTCGGTGGCCAACCTGCCGCCCGGCACCCGCCTGCACATCGGCGACGCCGTCATCGAAGTAACCGCCACACCGCACACCGGCTGCGCGAAGTTCACTCGTCGTTTCGGCCTTGCCGCGCATCGCTGGGTGAACGGCCGCGACAGCGCCACGCAGCGCCTACGCGGCATCTGCGCCAAGGTGGTCGTGGCGGGCACGATCGCCAGCGGCGACGCCATTCGCAAACTGCCCGGCTGAGGCCGCACCGGTCGGGCACCAAACTGTGTAGCAGTGCTGCACCATTGGGCCGCAGCCAGCAGACATACTTCACGAATGGACCAGGCCGCAGCATCGTCACTCGCCGCCACGTCGTCGGTCTCCACCGCCCATCTTGCCTACCTCGTCGCCATCAGCCGTCACCGCACGTGGGCGGAGGCGGCGGCCTCGCTTGGCGTGTCGCCGTCGGCCCTCTCGCAGGGGGTTGCCGACTTCGAACGTCGCCACGGGGTTCGCCTGTTTGCCAGCGAGGGCCGACGGCGGGTTGCCTACGAACACACCGCAACGGTGGTGCAGTACGCCGAACAGATCCTCGCCGACATCACGGAACTCACCCGCTGGCTCGAGCACGTGGGTGCCGGGCGAGTGGGCAGGTTGCGTGTGGGAATGATCGACATCGCCGCGGTGCACTACTTCCGCGACGCCGTCCGCACCTTCCGGCATCAACACCCCGGCCTGGAGGTGGGCTTCTCGGTGGCCCCAACGGGCGAACTGCTGGCGCGGCTCGACCGCAGCGAGCTCGATGTGGTCGTGTGCGTCGACCCCGAGGGCACCGGACGCTTCGACTCCGTGCCGCTGTTGCGCGACGAGTTGGCCGTGTATGCGCCAGTGGGCGAACTCTCCAACGCTGCGCCCCCACCCGCAGCGTGGGGCCCGTGGATGCTGTTCCCCACCACATCGCGTACCCGCACGTCGATCGACCGACGTCTACGAGCCATCGGCGCTCCCATCGTCGTAGAGATGGAGTCGCATCAGCCAGAGGTGCTGTGCGAGATGGTGCGTCTCGGCCTTGGGTGGACGGTGCTCCCCACCGCGCAAGCCGAAGCAGGGCCGGTGCCGCTACGACGGGCGATGGCCGAGCCGTTGCTCACCCGCACCATCTCAGCGGTCACCCGCCCGGGTGGCGCACGCCACCCGGCGGTGAACGAGTTCATCGCTTCCCTACGCGACGCGGCTGCTGGCGGCAGCCCCGCGAGCCGTGGTCAGGAGCCGAGGTCGAGGTAGGGGCGCTCGGGCATCGGGATCTCTTTCCAACCGCGCACCGCCATCGACGGTTCGTCGGCGTTGCCGTCCCACTGGCCGATCACCTCCACCCACGCGGCCACCTCAGGGGTCTCCCCCTCCCAGGCCAGGCGAACCGACAATCGCATCGCATCAGAGGCACAGCAGATCACTCGAAAACGCACCAGAGTGGGCTGGCCGTCGACCACGTCGAACTGGCCGATCATCCGCACCGCGACGCCTTCGAACTCCAGCGGGAACTGCTGGACGGCGAATGCGAACTGACCTGCGTGAAGTTCGATGGCCGCAGCATCGATGGCCTCCGCCGAGGCGCCGGGGCCGACCATCGCCGAGGCCGGAATGGTGAACGAGGTGAGCACCTTGCCACTCTCGAGGTCGTAGCCGAACCCGGTGTCGACCGACAGCGGCCCGGGCCGCACCACCAGCACCACGAGCGCGGCAGCGAGGGCCAGCACGATGGAGCGGGGTGCGTGGTGGATGGGCAACGCATTGACCAGGCCGGCGAACCCGAGTGCCGCCACCACCACGCCGGCAGCAATGAGCGGCCACGTCATGGTGTCGCGCACGTAGAGCAGACTGTCGCCGTTGACTGCAACCACCACCAGCGCCGAGCCCAGGGCCACCAGCGCCACACCCGACAGCCGCTGCATCACAGCACCACCCGTCCGACCACGAGGCTGCACAGTACCGCTGCAACCAGAGCGAGCGAGCCGATCAGGCCTGCAGCCTTGGTGCCGAAGTTCGAGCGGTACATGATCATCAGCCGCAGATCGACCAGCGGGCCGACGACCATGAAGGTGAGCACGGCGGTGGGTGGAAGCAGCACGAACGATGCGGCGATGAACGCATCCGACTCCGAGCACAGGGCCATCACGATGGCCAACCCGGCCATCACCAGGATGGCGAGCGCGGTGTTGTCGGCGATGGCGGGCAGAAAGCCGTCGGGCAGCACCACCCGAACCATCGCCGCAATGGCTGCACCCAACGCCACGAGCCCGGTGGTGTGGAGCAAGTCGTGTTGGGCCGCTGCAGCGAGGCGCAACGCACGGCGCCGGTGCGGCGGGTCGTGGTCGTGTTCGTGTCGACCCCACCTGGGGGGCGGCTGCACACCCAGGGCGTAGAGATAGGCGCCTACCACCAGCACCGCAGCGAACGAGGCGAGAAAGCGGGCGAGCACCATCTCCGGCTGCCCGCGGAAGGCCGCCGCCGTCGCCAGCATCACGATGGGGTTGAGGGCGGGCGACGCCAGTGCGAACGACAAGGCGGCGGCGAACGGAACACCGCGTTCGGCGAGGCGACCCGCAACCGGCACGGTGGTGCATTCGCAGCCGGGCACGAGCACCCCGCAGGCCGTTGCGGCAGGGATGGCCACTGCGGGGTGGCGGCGCAGCACCCAGGCCCACCACCGGTCGGGGATGACCACCGCGACGATGGACGACAACGCCACCCCAAGCACCAAGAACGGCATGGCCTGCAGCACCATCGCGGTGAACAGGGTTGACCAGGTCTGGAGGTCGGCGCTCACACCCCGATCATTGCCGACGCTGGCACGTCGCCCGAGTCAGGGCACCGTTTCAGTGGAGCGCCTCACCGTGTCGAGGGTGGCCTGAAGGTGGGCTCGAAGGAGGCGCACTGCCTGCGTGCGGTCGCCTGTCACCACCGCTTCGCAGAGGGCCGCGTGCTCCGCCGCTGCGTCGCGCCGACCGGCGCCCTTGCCAGCACCGACAGCGTGGAACCGCTGTGACTGGTCGAGCAGTTGGGCGACCTGACGCACCATGCGCTCGTTCGGGCAGCGGGCCACGAGGGCCAGGTGAAAGGCGCGGTGGGCGTCGTGGTAGGCCGCCATCGACCGATGCCGTGCGGCAACGCGGCGGTGAGCCGCCTGTACGTGGGCGGCGAACTCCGGGTCGCCCGCGCCGG
>DMQJ01000486.1 GCA_003455715.1 Acidimicrobiaceae bacterium
AGGTGCCGCCTTCTTCGCCGGCGCGGCCTTCTTCGCCGAGGCGGCGGGGGCCGCCTTCTTGGCCGGGGCCGGGGCCGCGGCCTTCTTCGCCGGTGCGTTCTTGGCAGTCGCCATCAGCTGCTCCTTCGTGCGATGTAAGGCCGGGATGCTACCGCCCCGACCGGCCATCTGGGCCGATCCACGACGCCAACGAAGCACACACCCTCTCGACGGACGCGCCGACGCGCAGCACCTTGGAGCGCGACACGTGCCCACCGACGACCTCCACCTCGCGCGACTTCACGCCGAGCACCGATGCGAGAAACGCGCACAACGCGTCGTTGGCCCGGCCGTCGACCGGCGGGCTGGCGATTCGCACCCGCAGTTCGTCTCCATGGACGCCCATCACTTCGCTGCGCCGGGCTCCCGGTTGAACACGTACGCGGACACGACAGTTCGCACCGTCGGCCACGACGATGGGCCCCAAGGTCGAGCCCATGGGTGGTCAGGCCTGCTTGGCGACGCCGACGTAGACAGGCTCACCGTCGAGTTCGGCATTGAACTCGCCTGCATCCCAACGCACCGACGTGGCCAATGTGGCGTCGGCCAGCAAGTGCTGGAACGCCGTGACCCGACGACGAATGCTCTCGGGAACACCCAGGGTGAGTTCGATGCGATCGCTGACGTGCAGCCCCGCGTCGCGACGCGCCTGCTGGACGAGGCGGACGAGGTCGCGGGTGATGCCTTCGGCTTCCAGTTCGGGGGTGACCTCAAGATCGAGTACCACCAGCCCGTCGCCACCTGAGAGGGTGCTGCTCGCACCGTCGCCGGCGACCACGAGTTTCAGGGTGTACTCCCCTTCGGCCAGCGCGACCCCGCCGGCGGTCACCCCGTCGGCCGTCTGCTGCCAGTCGCCGCTCTTCACCGCCTTGATGACGTGCTGCACCTGCGCCCCCAGGCGAGGCCCGAGCTTGGCGGGCACCACCTGCAGGTCGAAGGAAGCCACCGAGTCGACATCGTCGGACAACTCGACCGCCTTCACGTTCACCTCGTCGGCAACGAGGTCGGCGAACGGGGCCAGCCGCGCGGATCCGGGGACGGCTACCTGGAGCGACCGCAGCGGCTGACGCACTCGCCGCTGGTGCGCCTTGCGCACCCTGAGGGTGGCATTGCACACATCGCGGGCGAGATCCATCGCATCGACGAGTGCGGCGTCGGCGGGCAGATCGGCGGTGGAGGGCCAGTCGGTGAGGTGCACGCTGCGTTCGCCCGTGAGGCCGCGGTACACGGCCTCAGTGGTGAGGGGCAGCAACGGAGCAAGGGCTCGGCAGAGCACCACGAGCACCGTGTGCAGGGTGTCGATCGCAGCCTGGTCGCCTTCCCAGAATCGGTCGCGGCTGCGGCGCACGTACCAGTTGGTGAGCGCGTCGAGGAACGAGCGCACCGAGCCGCACGCGGCGAACAGGTCGTAGTCGTCCATGCTCGCAGTGAGGTCGGCCACCAGGTCGTGGGTCTTGGCAAGGATGTAGCGGTCGAGCGCGTCGGAGCTGTCGGTGCGGTACGTACCGCTGGTACCAGCGGCGTTCGCATACAGCGAGAGGAAGTACCACGTGTTCCAGATGGGCAGGATGACCTGGCGCACCGTGTCGCGGATACCGTCCTCGGTCACCACGAGATCGGTGCCGCGCAGGATCGGCGACCCGAGCAGGTACCACCGCATGGCGTCACTGCCGTACGTGTCGAACACCATCATCGGGTCGGGGTAGTTCTTGAGGCTCTTCGACATCTTCTGGCCGTCGTCGCCGAGCACGATGCCGTGGCTCACGCACGTGCTGAAGCTCGGACGGTCGAACAGCGCGGTGGCTAGGACGTGCAGGGTGTAGAACCAGCCGCGGGTCTGCCCGATGTACTCGACGATGAAGTCGCCCGGGTAGTGGGCCTCGAACCAGTCGTGGTTCTCGAAGGGGTAGTGCACCTGGGCGAAGGGCATGCTGCCGCTCTCGAACCAGCAGTCGAGCACCTCTGGCACTCGCCGCATCATCGACTGACCTGTGGGGTCGTCGGGGTTCGGACGCACCAGGTCGTCGACCATCGGCCGGTGCAGGTCGGTGACCTGCACCCCGAAGTCGCGCTCAAGATCGGCGATGCTGCCGTACACGTCGACGCGCGGGTAGTCGGGATTGTCGCTCTTCCACACCGGGATGGGCGACCCCCAGAAGCGGTTGCGGCTGATGCTCCAGTCGCGAGCATTGGCGAGCCACTTGCCGAAGCTGCCTTCCTTGATGTGCTCGGGCACCCACCGGATCTGCTGGTTGAGCTCCACCATCCGGTCGCGGAACCGGGTGACCTCGACGAACCACGAGCTGATCGCCCGGTACACCAGCGGCTCGGCGCACCGCCAACAGTGGGGGTAGCTGTGGTTGTAGCTGTCGTGGCGCACCACGACACCCCGGCTCTTCAACTCCTTGGTCACCTCAGGGTTGGCGTCGAAGACGTGCACGCCCTTCCACGGGGCGATTTCGGCCGTGTAGCGCCCATGCTCGTCCATCGGGCAGATGGTGGGGATGCCCACCGCATTGCAGGCGATCTGGTCGTCCTCACCGAAGCCGGGGGCCATGTGCACCACGCCCGTGCCGTCGTCGGTGCTCACAAAGTCGGCGGCGAGCACGTGGAACGCGTTGGGCGTGTCGGCCAGGAACGGGAACAGCGGCGTGTACTTGCGGCCCACCAGGTCCGCGCCCTTCAGCGTGCCGATGCGCTCCGCTCCGGCAAGCTCCTTCTCGTAGGCGCCGAGGCGCGCTTCGGCGAGGATGTAGCGGCGATCACCCTCCTGCATCACGGCATAGTCGATGTCGGGCCCGACGGCGAGCGCGAGGTTGCTCGGCAGGGTCCAGGGCGTGGTGGTCCAGGCGAGGATGTCTTCGCCGGTGTCGAGGCGGAACATCACGGTGAGCGCCGGATCCTGCCGGTCGCGGTACACGTCGTCCATGCGGGTCTCGGTGTTGCTCAGCGGCGTCTCGCAGCGCCAGCAGTACGCAAGCACCCGAAACCCCTCGTACACCAGCCCCTTGTCGTACAGGGTCTTGAACGCCCACATGACGCTCTCCATGTAGGGCGTGTCGAGGGTCTTGTAGTCGTTCTCGAAGTCGACCCAACGGGCCTGCCGGGTGACATAGCGATGCCAGTCGTCGGTGAACCGCAGCACGCTCGTGCGGCAGGCATCGTTGAACTTGTCGATGCCGAAGCGGGCGATGGCCGGGTGGCCGCTGATACCAAGTTCCTTCTCTGCCACCACCTCGGCGGGCAGGCCGTGGCAGTCCCAACCGAAGCGGCGATGCACCTGCTGCCCGCGCATCGTGCGATAGCGCGGCACCGCATCTTTCACGAAGCCCGTGAGCAGATGGCCGTAGTGCGGCAGACCGTTGGCGAACGGGGGCCCGTCGTAGAACACGTACTCGTCAGCACCCTCGCGGGCGTCGATCGACGCCTGGAACGTATGGTCGGCGTCCCAGAACGCAAGGATGTCTCGCTCGACGGCGGGAAATGACGGTTGCGGGGTGACGTTGGGGTACTGCACGGTTGCTCCTGAACGGCGACGGGCGTCGGCTTCGATTCAGGGACGAGCCGTCGGGCCCGCGGTACCACCCTGCTTGCCCCTGCCCACGGGCAGGAACCTCTTGACTGCGCCAGCGCTCACGGGCTGGACCCGTCCGGTTCTACTGAGCACCGCAGCGCCGTTCTTCCGGAAGCTCGGAGGTGATGGCCTCGTCGTCGCCGTATGTTTCAGCCTATCGGCCGGCTGCCGCCACGTCAGCGGAGTTCTTCGCCACCGATGCGGAACGGGTCGTCAGTGGGCCGGGCGGCAGGAACCGCGGGCACCTCGGCGGTGACGTCGGCAGCAAGTCCTTCGAAGCTGGCTTGCGCCGCTTGGGTGTGCGCCACCTCCTCGTCGAGCAACTTCCACACGCTGTCGGTAGCCGACGGATCGGCGGCCAGCGTCGTGGCGTCGAGCCGAGGCGCCTCGCTGTGCACTGCAGGAACCTCGAGCGTGGGCGGGTGGACATCGTCGGCAGCCGTTGCGTCCGGCGGCGTGGACGGCGCCGCGGCGACGAGGGCGGCAATCGACCCGAGGTCGGGCTCT
>DMQJ01000025.1 GCA_003455715.1 Acidimicrobiaceae bacterium
ACTCTGCGCTCGACGTGGACGGCCTGGCCATCCGCGCCGAGCGCAGAGTGCTTACTGCCCGGCGGCCAGGCTGACGTCGCCGTCGGTGGCCACTGGGGCAGGTTCGCCGTCGAGCGCGGCCCGCCAGCCGGGCAACACCCGGGCGATCACCGCGAACCCCGCCAGCAGCAGGATGGCACCCATCGAGTAGGCCACCCGAAGGTTCTGCGCATCGCCGATGGAGCCGATGAACAGCAGGCCCACGCCGTACGACAAGCCCATGCTGGCCTGCATGATGGACATCACTCGGCCACGGCTTTCGGGTGGGGCATCGCGCTGGATGACCGCCGGGATGACCACGAACGACGCTGCCACCGACGCACCCAAGGGCATCACCGCGACGATGGCAAGAGGCACCGTGGGCGCCAGCGCGAACCCGGTGAGCGACATGGCCACGCCGCACATGATGACGACGACGAGCGACGATCGACTCAGCCGCGGCCCGAGCATGGTGGCCGCAATGCCACCGACGATGGCGCCGATGCCTTGCGCCGTGGCGAGCGAACCGGCCAGGCCCGTGCCGCCGTCGAACAAGGCCTTGGCGTAGATGGGCATCAGGCCCATGAACGGGATGGCCACCAGGTTGAGCAGCACCACCAGCAGCACACCGTTGGCGATGGCCGGCGTGGTGCGCATGGTGCGCAGACCACCCAGCATGCGCTCGCGCACGGTGCCTCCACCGTCGCCCTTGGGCACGAATGGGCGCCGCAGCAGCGTGACGGCGCCGGCCATCACCACGAACGTGAGCGCGTTGAACGCCACCGTCCAGGCCGGGCCGACGGCCAGCGCCAGCGCTGCGCCCAGCAGCGGGCCAACGATGCGACCGCCGTTCCATGAGTAGACGCCGAGCGAGATCATGGCCATCAGTTCATGGGGTGGCACCAGGTCGGGTTGCATCGCCGAGTAACTCGGCGCACCCGTGGCACCTGCCGCGGAAGCCAACAGGATGAAGGCGGTGAGCACCCCGGCGCTCTCCACACCGAAAGCGAGCACCACGGCCAAGCCGGTGGTGACCAGGGCCTGCACGAGCAGCGCCGCGGCGAACACCTTGCGCCGATCGAACCGGTCGGCCAACAACCCCCCGATGGGAGAGGCGATGCCCTGCGGCATGAACGTTGCCAACGCCACCAACCCGGTCTGCACCGCGGAGCCGGTGGTGCCGGCCACCAGGCTGCCCACCACGATGAGCTGCACCCACGTGCCGATGTCGCTGATGACGGCGGCCGACCACAGGAGGCGCACATCGCGATGACGGAGAGGGGTGAACGGATGGTTGGCCACAGCAACAATCGAGAGTACCTGCGCACGCAACGAAACTCCGGACCGAATAGCGTCCGGCGGCCGGTCATCCGGCACACCTCTCAGCCAGCCGGAGCCGACCCCTCCACGATGGCCCGTAGGTGCGGCCAGGCAGCTGCGAAGCCGGGGTGCAACGGGCGATGGTCGACCAACTCACACGGCACCCACACCACCGCGTCGGTCTCGAAGTTGATCGAGGCGCCGAAGTGGTGCGGCACCTCCACCACCAGCGACGTGTACTGCCAGTCGTCGGCGGGGGCGAACACGTACTCGCCCAGCACCCGATGAGCGTGCGGCAACTCGCCGACCTCCTCACTGGCCTCGCGCAGCGCAGCGTCGTAGGGGGTCTCGCCCTCATCGATGGCCCCACCCGCGATGCTCCAGGTGCCGCCTTCGTGGGCGTAGGCAGACCGACGCTGCAGCATCACCAGCGGGGTGCCGTCGGCCAGCCCGTCGATGCCGTCCGCACGCCACACGAACAACACGCCGGCCGCCCCGAACACACCCCATCGCACATGCCCATCGGAGCACCGCAGGAACCCGTCGCCTGACCGTCGCATGAGGCACGACCCTAACCGGGTACCCTCACGCGTATGGGACTGTTCAGCAAGAAGGCCAAGCCCCCGAAGCCCGGCACCCACAAGCTCAAGCCGGAAGAACGCAGCGACGACCAGCAGCCCGCCGCGCAAACCGGCGCGTCCGCTGCAGTACCCACCACCAACACTGGTACACCGCCCAAGCCGGGCAAGCCCGAGAAGGCCGTGAAGCCGGGCAAGCCAGAAAAGCCCGGCAAGCCGCCGAAGGTGAAGAAGGGCGCCATCGACCCGATGGACTTCCTCGCGCTGAAGACCGAGTTGGCCGACGTGAGGGCCCGCCTGGAAGCCAGCGAGCAGGCGAAGACCATCGTCGAGTCACGCTTGGCCGCGCTCGACGCCACCACGACGGCGATGAGCGCAGGCACCCTGGGCGGCGACGATCTGCGAGCCCGCGTGCACTCCCTCGAAGCCCAACTGGAGGCCGTGGCCGACACTGCTTCCGCCGCCAACATCACCGCCGAAGCCGCTGCCGCGAAGGCCACTACCGCAGCCACCGTGGCCAGCGAAGCCGCCAGCGGCATCACCGCGCTGGCCAGCAACCCAGCGCCCGCCGTGGCAGCCGACGCACT
>DMQJ01000161.1:0-922 GCA_003455715.1 Acidimicrobiaceae bacterium
ACGGGGGCGGCGCGTGGTTGCTCGACGACCGCTCCGGAGGGGCCGGCGCACCGGAACGGCCCACCTCCACCCTCGCTCGTAACCCGGGCCCGGTGGCTGCCCCGTCGCCGGCAGCCGGAGGCAACAACACCGCCTCGGGCGACCGCCTGCTGGTGATGATCGAGTTCGCTGGTGGCAACGACGGGCTGTCGATGGTGATGCCCCTTGGCGACGGCCGCTACCACGACCTGCGACCCACGCTCGCCACGCCCGACGGCGACCCCATCGACATCGACGGACATCACGCCTTCCACCCTCGCCTGCGCAACGTGGCCGCACGCAACCCGGCCGTGCTGCACGGTGTGGGTTCACGCAACCCCGACTTCTCCCACTTCGAGATGCAGGTGCGCTGGTGGGAAGGCACCCCCGACGTGTCGCGGCAGCAACGCACCGGCGTGCTGGGGCGGATGGCTGACGCGGTCGGCACGCCCGACGCACCGGTGGTGGCCCTGTCGGTGAGCGACGGCGCCCACCCCATCGTCATCGCTGGTTCCGCCTCCACGCTCACCGTGCCCGACGCACACGCCACGTGGTATCTCACGGGAGCGACCTCCGACGACGTGTTGCGCCAACGCTTCCAACTCGCCTACAGAACGTTCGGCGCCGACGCCACCGACCCGTTCGCCCAACAACGGCACGCAGTGATGCAACGAACCGCAGCCTTCGCCGACGCCGTAGGAGTGGAGGACGACGACAGCGAGTCGGGCTCGGGCGCGGGCTACCGAGACGACCGGGTGGGGAACGGGCTGCAGATGGCCCTGCGCCTGTACGAGCAGGGCGTCGGCCTGCGCATCGTGCACCTCACCATGGACGGCGGCTTCGACACACACGACGGCCACGGCTGGAAGTACCCCGACCTGATGGGCGCCCTCGACGACAACCT
>DMQJ01000161.1:1102-6348 GCA_003455715.1 Acidimicrobiaceae bacterium
TGGGCGCCCTCGACGACAACCTCGGTGCGTTCTTCGCCGACCTCGACGCCCGCGGCCTCACCGACAACGTGCTCGTGGCAACCATGAGCGAGTTCGGGCGCACGGTGGGCGAGAACGGCTCGGGCGGCCTCGACCACGGTGCCGCATCCAGCATGCTCCTCATCGGCCCCGTGGTGCCCGGCCTGCACGGAGAGGCGCCGAGCTTCACCGGTCTCAGCGCCGAGGACGGCCTGCCCGCCGCCATCCCCTTCGACCACTACCTCGCTACCCTCGCCGAACAGTGGCTGGGGGTTCCGGCCGACAGCGTCGTGCCCGGGGCTGTCCCGCTGACGGGGCTTGTCGCCTGAACGAACTGACCGCCGTCGGCGTCAGGCCAGGAACGGCACCGCCGACGCGTACACCACGAGCAGGATGATCCCCTGGGTTCGGCTGAGCAGCCGGTCCCAGCGCATCATCAGCAAGGCCAACACCGCGGCGCCCATCATCACCACCACCCCGACGCCGCGCACGTTCGCGCCCAGCGGCGCGCCGGGCGCCACCAACCCGACCACCGCGGCAACGCCGAGCGAGTTGAACAGGTTGGAGCCCAACAGGTTGCCGATAATGAGGTCGTGCTCGCCCTTGCGCGCCGCCTGGATGGCCGTGGTGAGTTCGGGCAACGAGGTGCCCACCGCCACCAGTGTCAGCCCGATGAACCCACCCGACAGGCCCGCTGTCTCGGCCAGCTCCACGGCCCCCCACACCAACAACTGTGCCCCGCCGAGGGTGCCCACCAGGCCGATGAGCGTGCGGGCAATGGCATTGCCCAGCGGCCGCTGTGCCTCCTCCTCGATGAACTCGTCGGCCTCCGCACCGAGCGGGTCGACGGCCACCGCCCCGCCCTCGATGGCCACACCATCGGCGGAGCCATATCGCAACGACACCACAACGCTGGCGACGATGAGCGTCGCCAGAATCAGACCCTCCACCACACCCAGCCCACCCTGCACGAACCATGCGAACAGCGCCATCGCCAGCAGGGTGACCGGCGCCTCCCTCCGCAGCGCCGACGACGCCACAGCGATCGGGCGCACCGCCGCAGCAAGGCCCAACACCAACGTGAGGTTGGCCAGGTTGGAGCCGACGATGTTGCCCACGCCGACGTCGGCGTCGCCCCTGCCAGCGGCGATACCCGACACGAGCATCTCGGGCGCCGACGTACCAAAGCCGATGACCACGGCACCAACCACCACCGACGACACACCGAGTCGGCGGGCGAGGTCGGCGGCGCCGACGATGAACAGGTCGGACGCCTTGGCCAGCAACGCCAGGCCCACCGCCACGGCAACGAGGTGGAGCGCGATCATGGTGCGCCCGAAGGGATATCAGGCCTCCGGCGGCGCGACAACTGCCGACACAGGTCTGACACGAACTCTGCGCACCGCCCGGTCGTCCATCTCCTCCACGGTGAGCTCCACACCCTGGAACTGCACGGAGGTGCCTACCGACGGCACCGTCGAATGCACGGCAAGCAACACTCCGCCCACGGTGGACACCTCGGGGTGGTCGAGCGGCACGCCGAGGTCGTGGCGCAAGTCGGCCAAGGTGAGTGCACCGTCGACCGAGAGCGAACCGTCGGCGTGACGCACGGGCGCTTCGGCGTCGGCGTCGTCGTGCACCTCCATCACCTCGGCGATCACGTCGTCCATCGTCACCAGGCCGATCGGGCTGCCGAACTCGTCGACCACCAACACCGCATGAACACGCTGGCGCCGGAACTCGGCGAGCACCCCTTCGGCGGTGGCCGAAGCAGGCACCGTGGGCAACGGGCGCATCAGGTCGGTGGGCGCCAGTGACAGCCCACGCTGCTGGGCGCGGATGAAGTCCTTGATGTGCAGCACGCCGCGCACATCCTCCAACGAACCATCCACCACCGGGTAGCGGCTCAGCGACGACGCCACGATTCGCCGGGAAATCTCCTCCGGCGTTGCGGTCACGTCGATGGTCTGCACCCGCTTGCGCGGCGTCATCAACTCCTCGGCCCGCCGCTCGTCGAGTTCGAACACGTTGCGAATGAGATCGCGCTGCAGCTCGCCCAGCTGCCCGCTCTCGGCAGACTCATCGGTGACGATGGCCAACTCCGCACTCGTGTAGAGGGATGTCGACTTGTCGGGTTCGCGAATGCGCAGCAAACGCATCAGCGCCAGCGCCAGGTAGTTGAGCACTGCCACCATTGGGCGGAACAGAAACCCGAATGCCCGCATCACCGTGTTGACCCGCAGGCTCACCTTCTCGGGCGACTGTAGGGCCAATGCCTTGGGGATCATCTCCCCCAGCACGACGTGCAGGTAGGTGATACCGCTCAACGCAACGACGAACCCGACGGTGTGCGCGGCCGACTCCGACAGGCCCCACTGTTCGAACGGGCCGTACAGCCAATGCGCCACCGCCGGCTCGCCATACATACCGAGGCCGATGCTGGCCAGGGTGATACCCAGCTGAGCGATGGCGATATAGCCGTCCTTGCCCGTGGGCTTCTCGAACACACGCAGCAACCATGCAGCCGCCCGGCTGCCGCCATCGGCCACAGCCTGCAAGCGGGAGGGGCGCGACGCCACCAACGCGAACTCGGCGGCCACGAACACGCCGTTGGCGAGCACCAACACCACGATGACCACGATGGGAAGCACGACATCGCCCATCATCAGGCACCGTCCTCAGTGTGGGCTTCGCCAGGCACATCGAAGCTGGCCCGCATGACGGCACGGCCCTCCATCGCGTCGACCCGGATGGCGATGAGGTCGTCGCCCCAGTGCACCACGTCGCCCACTTCGGGGGTGCGGCCCAACAGGTGCCAGATGAGGCCGCCCATCGTGTCGACGTCGTCGTGCTCCAACTCCAGATCGAACCGTTCGTCGACCGCGGTGAGCAACACGTCGCCACGCACCACCGCGCGGCCGCCCTCCACCACGATGGGGTCGACCTCGTTGTCGAACTCGTCGCGCACTTCGCCGAACACTTCCTCGATGGCGTCCTCGATGGTGACCAGCCCGGCCACATCGCCGTACTCGTTCACCACCAGCGCACAGTGACGGCCCTGCTCGCGCAACAGGTTCCACAGGGTGGGCACCGACACCATCTCGGCGATGGCCAGCGTGGCTTGGGCCACGTCCTCCACCAACTGATCCGGGTGCGCCTGAGCGGCGGCGTACAGGTCGCGGAGGTGCACGATGCCGGTGATGTCGCCATCGGCACCGATGACCGGGAACCGAGTGAATTCGGAGTCGGCCAGGCGGGCCAGCGCTTCGCTCACCGGCACCGACCCCTTCACCGTGACCAGGCGCGGCCGCGGCGTCATGATCTGGTGCACCAGCCGGTCGTCGACGTTGAGGATGCCTGCCAGCATCTCGCGTTCGGTGGCGTCGATGAGACCGGCGTTGGCGCTGTCGCGGTAGAGACCCGCGAGCTCCTCGGGCGAGTGGACATGCGCATGGCCATGCTCCAGCGGAAGCTTCCACCAGCGCATCAGCTTGAACGCCGAACCGTTGAACAGCGCCACCAGCGGGCGGAACAGCCACTGGCTCACCTGCATCGGGCGCAGCGTGAGCATGGCGAGGCGTTCGGGGTACCGCAGCGCAACGGTCTTCGGCAGCAACTCACCGAGCACCACTTGCACCGCGGTGATGACGATGAGGACGATCACCACTGCTGCGCCACGCGCCCCGATCTTGCCCAAGGCGGGTTCGAGCAGCGGCGTGAGTTGCGCCTGGCCGTACGCACCGGCGACGAGGCTGCTGACAGTGATGCCGATCTGGCATGCCGCCACGTACGAGTCGAGTCGCATCGGGTCGGCGAGGATGGCGAGCAGCCCACGTGCTGCGCCGTTGCCGGCTTCGGCGGCCTCCTGCACACGCGAGCGGCGGGATCCGACCGTCGCGAACTCTGCCGCCACGTAGAGGGCGTTGACGGCAACCATGAGCAGGATGACCACGATGGGCAATAGGGCGCTCATGGGTGCACGCTCGAGGGGAGGCGGCGCAACGAGTGCGCCGCGGTGGGACTTGGCGGTGTGCTCACAGTGGTGGCAGAGACTACCGGGCGCAGCAGTGGAGCCCCGCCGATGACGCGCTACACCGTGCCCACGTCGCGTCGGCGCAGCCTGTCGAAACCAACGGCCACCGCAGCGCCAGCGACCACAACGAGTACCGCCAGCGGGAGCACCCGCACCGGTACCGCAGGCGCGGGGGCGATGTGCCGGTAGGGCGACAGGTCGCTCACCCAGCCCGGCAACCCGAGCGCCTCGGCCAGCAACCCCACCGCAGCGGCAAGAGCGAACACCGCCCACGAAGCGAGCGACCAACGGGGCGTCGCCGAGCAGATGAGGAACGCCACCGCGCCGAGCACCAGCGGTGCGGGCACCATGGCCACTGCGGCCACAGCGACACGGGCCACGAGCGAACCGTCGCCAGTGGCCAGCGCCGCTCCCACGCCTTGGGCGACGCCACCGGCGACGAGCATGGCGCACGCGGCGATGGACCCGACCGCAAGATGACTGGCCGCCCAACGCCACCGCGGCAACGGCGTCGCCAGCAACGGTTCTGCCCGACCGGCAGCCTCTTCGGCGCGCATGCGCAGCATGGCCGACACCACGTAGCCGCCCACGAGCAGCCCGATCACCAGCACACCGGTGGCCAGGAAGGCGTCGGTGATGGAGCCGCCGCCGAGCCCGGCCAGGAACTCGGCCAGCTCAGGGTTGTCGGCCACCATGTCGTCGGCCTCGTCGGCGACCACGCCGTAGAAGGCACCGAGCAACACCACGCCTGCGAGCCACCCCACCACGGCGCCGCGGTGCAAACGCACTGCCACACCGAGCGGGCCCCGAAGCCACCGCCCAGCCTCCGCCCGCCCCGCCCGTTGCGCCATCACACCAGCGCCCAGGTCGCGACGATCCGCAAGGCGGGTGGCCACCACCAGCAACGTCGCACAGGCGAGCGCAGGCACTGCCAGCACCCACCACCGCTCGTCGGCGTACACCCGCATCGCCTGCCCCCAGTGAATGGGCGACAACCAACTCAACCACTCCGCTTGCACATCGCCGATGGCCCGCACCACGAACGCAACACCCAACACCGCAAGGGCCAGCCCGTTGGCAGCACGCGACGATGCAGCCACCTGCCCGGTCACCGCAGCTACCCCTGCGAACGCCATTCCGACGGCGACGGTGGCCGCACCGAACGCCGCGGCACCAGCCACTCCGTACCCTCCTT
>DMQJ01000114.1 GCA_003455715.1 Acidimicrobiaceae bacterium
CTCCAGCTCGCGGATTTGCCGCCTCGCTGCAGCCAGCTCGCCTTCGTGGCGCTCGACGCTGGCCTGTGCAGACGACGCCGACGCTGCGGTCTGCGCGAGCGACTCCTGCATGGCCACGAGCTCCACCCGCGCCCGGGCCGCGGCGGCCTCTGCAGCGTGACGCCGACGCTGTTCGCGTTGGAGTTCTGCCGCCACGTCGGCGGCAGCGGCATCGGCCTCGGCGGCCGCCAGTGCGTCGGCTGCTGCGGCCTGCCAGCCATCGGGTCGGGTGAGCCACAGCATGCCCACCTCGTCGACCAGCTCGGGAGTGGCCGCCAGGCCGAGACGACGGAGAAACACTGGATCGGCTTCCACCACCGCTCGGATGGTGGGCAGCGCCGCCGCAGAGAGCCGGTTGAGCTTCAGGTAGGGCTTGAGCCCATTCGGGAACGGAAGGGCCGGGCGCAACTTGGCGCCGGCTGCAGCGACGCCGACGGCGAACTCGAGTGCGCTGAGGAGCGCCCGATCGGGCAGGCCCGACTCCGCCGCAGGCGACGGAGGCGAGTCGGCAGGCACACGCTCAGGCTAGCGATCGTCGAGCCACCGCCCCGGACCGAACACCCGTTCTTGACGACGAACGGGTGTTCGTGGTGAACTGGCCAACTGTGCAACGTACGTTCGACGATCTCGGCACCCCGCTGCGCGATGTCACGTTCTGCGTGCTCGACATCGAAACCACCGGCAGCGACCGCGGCGGCGACGGCATCACCGAGATCGGCGTCGTGAAGGTGCGCGCGGGCGAATGCCTGGGCACCATGGGCACATTGGTGAACCCCGGGCGGGCCATCGCCCCATCGGTGGTGGTACTCACCGGCATCACCGACCACATGGTGGCGGCTGCTCCTCGCATCGAAACCGTGCTGCCGACCCTGCAGGAGTTCGTCGCCGACAGTGTCATCGTCGGTCACAACGTCGGCTTCGACATGGGGTTCATCAACACGGCACTGCGCCGCAGCGGGCGAGAACCTTTCCGTAACACGGTCGTCGACACGCTGCCCCTCGCACGGCGACTGGTGCGCGACGAGGTGCCCGACTGCCGGTTGGGCACGCTCGCCTCACGATTCAGACTCGGCCATCGGCCCACGCACCGCGCGCTCGACGATGCCTTGGCCACCACCGACTTGTTGCACCTCCTGCTCGAGCGCGCGGCCGGTCTGGGCGTGATGGGGCTCGACGACCTGGTGGCGCTGCCGTCCATCGGTCACCATGCCCAGGCCGCCAAGCTGCGCCTCACCGACGCGCTGCCCCGCACGCCCGGGGTGTACCGCTTCCTCGATGCGCGGGGCGAAGTGCTCTACGTGGGCAAGGCCACCAACCTGCGGCAGCGCGTGCGCAGCTATTTCGGCAACGACGAGCGCCGCAAGGTGGGCGGATTGCTGCGAGAGACCCAGCGCGTGGCGCACTCGGTCACGGAGGATCCGTTGGTGGCCGAGGTGCTGGAGTTGCGCTACCTCCACCGTCTCAACCCGCGCTACAACCGGGTGGGCACCACCTGGCAAAAGTACTGCTACGTGCGCCTCACCACCGACGAGACGTGGCCCCGCCTGGTGGTGACCAACGAGCCAGCGGCCACTGGTGTGCACGTTGGGCCGCTCCCGTCACGCGCTGCGGCGCAGGCGGTCATCGAGGCCGTGCAGAGTGCGCTGCCCATCCGTCGCTGCACCACCCGCATCGGTCGCTCGTTTCGCCCAGCGCCGGGGGCGTCGCCGTGTCGTGGCGCTCAGCTTGGAGTGGCAATGTGCCCCTGCACCGGCGACGCCGACGAGGCCGCGTACTGGCGGGTGGTGGCCCAGGTGGTGGCCGCGCTCACCACGTCGCCCGACATCGTGCTCACGCCGCTGTGGCGTCGAGTGGAGGCGCTGGCAATTGCCCAGCGCTACGAAGAGGCCGCCGCGGCGCGAGATCGCGCGAACGCGTTCGCCGCTGCGGTGCATCGTCAACGGCTCGCCGACCAACTCCGGGCGGCAGGCGAGTTGGAAGTGCGCCTGCACGACACGGTGCTGCGCATTCACCATGGCGTGCTCGCCGACGCCTACGTTGAGGGGCGGCTGCCCACGGGGCTCGAGCTTCCGCCGCCCGACGCGCCGGCATTCCCGGCCCCGCTCCCCCGCGACGCTGCCGACGAAGTCCTGTGCCTGGCCCGGGCGCTCGAGAAAGCGAGCTTCCACGCTCGGCTGCTGTCGTGCACCGGCCAATGGGCACAACCGGCCGCACCGGTTCCCGAGGTCACCCGCCTCGCCCTCAGCGCAGCCTGAACGCGGCCTCACCCCGGGGTGGTCAACTCGCCTCGATCACCGCTCCGGCGTGATCGATGCGCAACAACTTCGTGTGCCCGTCGGCTGGCAGCGCCGCGGCAATGCGTTCGGCATCGTCGACCCGACACATTGCAGCCACGGTGGGGCCCGACCCGCTCAACCATGCGGCCAATGCACCGGCCTCCAGCGCAGTGTCGAGCGCCACCCGCGACGGCTGAGCGGCGGCCAGCCGCAGGTCTTGGTGCAAGCGATCGCGGGTGGCTTCGCGGAGTGCATCCACATCGCCTGCCGCGAGCGCCGCCACCAACAGCGCCGTCCGACCGAGGTTGAACACCACGTCGGCGAGCGGCACCGACGACGGCAGTGCGGTACGCGACTGGTCGGTGGAGGTGGTGAACGACGGCACCCACATCACCATCACCGGGTCGATGCTCAGCGGCAGCCGCACAGCACGTCCGCCGGCGGTGGCCACCACCCCGCCGTAGAGCGAGGCAGCCACATTGTCGGCGTGATGCTCGAGCTCGGTGGCAAGCGCGAGCAGTGCGGGCATTGCGGCGACGAGTGCGTCGGCGTCGGCACCATGACGCTGGGCGTGTGCAGCCACCAGACCCCCTACGCGCACGGCCCCGCTGAAGCCCATGCCGCGCCCCATCGGAATGGGCGAGCGCACCCACGCCGGCCCCTCGCCGCCGTGCATCCGGAAGGCAACCGTGGCCGGATGATGCTCGTCGACCTGCTGGGCGCCCTCGGGTGCCTCGCCCACGCCGACGTCAGCGTGCAGCGACAGCGCCATGCCCAAGGTGTCGAAACCCGGGCCAAGATTGGCCGACGATGCCGGCACACGAACGAACATCAGTGACCGAACTCGGCGGCAGCGGCCTGCGACACTGCGACGAATCGATCGAGCGTGGCCGCCGCGGCACCCGAGTCGATGGTGCTGGCAGCGAGCGCCAGGCCTTCCTCCAACGACGACGCTGCGTCGGCCACCACTAGCGCAGCCGCGGCATTGAGTACGACGATGTTGCGATGGGCGCCGTGCTGGCCGCCCATCACCCGCCGCACCACTTCGGCGTTCACGTCGGGCGTGCCCCCCACGAGTTCGTCCATGATGGCCGGGGCGAGACCCAACTCGACCGGGTCGACGCTGAAGTGGCGCACCGTGTCGTCGTCGAGGGCGAGCACGGTGGAAGGGCCGGTGGTGGTGAGTTCGTCGAGGCCGTTGCCGTGCACCACCCAGGCGCGGTGCGAGCCATGCAGACGCAGCGATGCCAGCATGCGCTCAGCGACGGCCGGGTTGGCGACGCCGATCAGTTGCCGGCGAACGCGCCCCGGGTTGGCCATCGGCCCGAGCAGGTTGAACACCGTGGGGATGCCGATCTCCTTACGGCTCGGCGCAGCGAACCGGAACGCCGGGTGATAGCGCGGTGCAAGGCAGAAGCCGATGCCTGCCTCCTCCACGCATCGACGTACGCCCTCCGGCGCCAACTCCACGGCGACGCCGAGCGCCTCGAGCACGTCGGCCGTGCCGCACTGCGAACTGGCGGCGCGGGCACCGTGCTTGCACACCGGCACTCCTGCGCCGGCCGTGACGATGGCGGCCATGGTGGACACGTTGATGCTGTGGCTGCGGTCGCCACCGGTGCCGACGATGTCGATGGCCTTGTCGCGCAGTTCGTCGGACAGCGGCACCAGCGTGGCGGCGTCGAGGACGGCGTCGAGCAAGCCGGAGATTTCCTCGGGGGTTTCACCCTTTGCCCGCAGCGCAACGATGAAGCCGATGAGCTGGGCAGGCGTGGCCTCACCGGCGAGGATGGTGGCCATCGCCGCGCGGGCGTGTGATGCGGGAAGGTCGCGGCGCTCCAACAACTCGGTGAGTACCGTCGGCCATCCACCCAACTCATCGATGTGACTCATGGGCGATGAGGCTACGCGACTGCGCCGCCTCAGCGGCGAGCGAATGTCAGGCGGTGCGGCGTCGCTGGCGGATCATTCGCCGACGCTCGCGCTCGGTGGCACCACCCCACACCCCCGCCTTCTCGCGGATGGTGAGGGCGTACTCCAGGCACGCCACCCGAACACCACATTGGGCGCACACCTCTTTGGCATCGAGCGCCTCGTCGTCGTCATCTGGGTAGAAGATGGTGGGGTCGAGACCCCGACACGCCCCCAGTTGCCGCCACTGAATCTCTTTGGCCGACACGATTCCTTTGCCCCCGTACTCGTTGGGCACCCGGACGCCGGGCGCCGGGCGCGAATCTAGGGCCACCCCCGGCGTGAGCGCCAGAGGCAATTTGTGACATTTCCGCGCGGTCAGTCGGGGCGCAGATCGGTGAGCAACTCGGCCACGGTCGACGGGGCCAGCTCGATGCTCTCCAGATACTGCGGGTGGTCGATCTCCAGCCGAACACCGACACCATCGGAACCTTCGGCGGCGCCGAAGGCAGCCACCTGCTCGGGCGTGAATGCGAAGGTGAGGTAGTGCACCGCCGCAGTCGCGTGCTCGCGGGTGAGCTGCGCAGCGTGTTGCGGGTCGACCTCGCAGCGCACGGTGTCGCCGTTGGGCAGCACGAACCGAACGTGGGTCTCGATGCCGACCAGCTTGGGCAGCCACTCGCGCACCTGGTCGTCGGAGGTGAGCTCGATGAACAGGGTGGCGCACAGCTGACCGGGCTCGGGCACCATCGGGTTGTACGCGGCCAGTTCTTCGTTGATGCCCTCGTCGGTGAAGATGCGCTCCACCCGGGCCATCTCCTGGATCTGGTAGCGCATCGTCTCGCGGTTCTCGAACGTGACCGTGATGATGGTGCCGAGGTGCACGCGGCGGCGTTGCTTCAATGCCATGATGCGCTCGCGCATCGCCGACCGCTCGCGCTCGTAGGCGCGTGCATCGAGAATGTCGTCGAGGGTGAGCTTGCGAGACGCCATGGTGGTCATGCCTCCTCCTCGGCAATGCCATAGGCACGGGCGAGCAGCTGCAGCGGGTGCATGGGCTCCTCGCCCGTCTGCTCGTTGATGGCGGTGTTGGCGAGGTGGCAGTCGCCAGCAACCACATCGCCTCCAGCACGCTGGATCTCGTCGGCCAGCTTGCGGCCAATGGGGATGCTCAGCTCCGCGTTCTCGGCACGCAGGCCCCACATACCGTCGATACCGCTGCACTGTTGCACCAGCTTCACCTTGGCACCGGTGAGCTTGATGAGGTCGCGGCTCTTGAGGCCGATGTTCTGGGCCTTCAGGTGGCAGGGGGTGTGGTAGGTGACGGTGGCGGGCACGAAGCCGGGGAACTCGGTGTCGAGGCTGGTGCCCTCGGCCTTGTGCACCTTCATCAGGTACTCCGCGGCGTCGTAGGTGTGCTCGGCCACCAGCTTGGCGTCGTCGCCGCCCACGTAGTCGATGTAGTCCTTCTTCAGCACGTAGCCGCAGGTTGGCTGGGGCACCACGATGTCGTGGCCCTTGCGCACGGTGGCGGCGAGCGCTTTCACGTTGGCTTCGGCGACCTTGGTGAACTGCTTGACGTCGCCGCTGTGCAGCCACGGGGCGCCGCAGCAGGCGGTGGTGTCGGCCAACGAGCACTCGATGCCGTTGCGCTCGTACACCTTCACCAGGTCGTGGCCGATCTGCGGCTGCTGGTACTCCACCAGGCAGGTGGGGAAGATGGCGACGCGCCCCTGGCGCTTGGCGATGCGCAGCTTCGGGCGCTTGGCGAACCAGGTGGTGAACCGCTGCTTGGCGTAGGGAGGCAACAGGCGAACGCTCGACACACCGGCGGTCTTCTCGATGACCTTGCGGACGAGGGAGCCGGGCTTGGCGCCGACGGCTTTGTTGGCGAGCGTGGTGACAGGCCCGCCGATGGTGGCGGCCTTACCCATCAGGTCGGTGCGGCCCATGGCGTTGTTGGTGGCCCGACTGCGCACCGGAATCTGCTTATTGGCGTGGCGCATGGCGTCGGCACGCAGCATGAGGCGCGGGAAGTCGAGTGCCCACTCGTGCAACTCAGGGATGTAGGGGCAGTTGATGTAGCAGAGCTTGCACTGGAAGCACTCGTCGATCACCTGGTCTTGCTGGGCCGGGGTGAGGCGCCCTGCGTCCTGATCGTCGTGCTGGTCGATCATCTCGAACAGCGTGGGAAACGAGGTGCAGAACTTGAAGCACAAGCGGCAGCCGTGGCACAGGTCGTAGACGCGAGTGAGTTCTTCGCGCACGTCGGCCTCGTCGGTATAGAGCGGATGCTTCGGGTCGTAGGTGATCGTCATGATGAGCGTCCAGGTCGAAACGGGGTGAGGTGATGGGGCGCTGCGCTCCCTTCGGCCACACGCGGCGGCCGAAGGGAGCGTGCGCAGTGCACAGGGTTCGTCAGAGCGCGTCGAGGCCCTGCTGGAAGCGGCCGGCGTGGCTCTTCTCGGCGCGGGCCAGGGTCTCGAACCAGTCGGCGATCTCGCCGAGGCCTTCCTCGCGGGCGGTGGCAGCGAAGCCGGGGTACATCTGGGTGTACTCGTAGGTCTCGCCGGCGATGGCCGACTTGAAGTTGTCTTCGGTGTCGCCGATGGGCTCGCCGGTGGCGGGGTCGCCCACCTGGGCGAGGTACTCGAGGTGACCGTGCGCGTGGCCGGTCTCACCCTCGGCAACGCTGCGGAACAGGGCGGCAGCGTCGGGGTAGCCCTCGACGTCGGCCTTCTGTGCGAACCACAGGTAGCGGCGATTGGCCTGGCTCTCGCCGGCGAACGCTTCCTTCAGGTTCTCGTGGGTCTTGGTGCCGTGCAGGCTCATTGCTGGTGCTCCTTGTTGTTGATGACGGGGTTGTTGGGGAGATCGTTGGGAACGCAGGTGGCGCAGCGGCCGTTGAACACGATGGTGGCGCCGCTGGCCGCGAAACCCTCGAGGCCCTGCGCGCGGAACTGCAGGTCGTCGACGTAGATGTCGAGCAGCGCGCCGCACTCGTCGCACAGGGCGTGATGGTGGGCGGCGGTGTTGGGATCGAACCGGGTGGCACCGCCACCAACGGCGAGGCTGCTGAGTTCGCCCATGCTGACGAGGTCGGTGAGCGTCTGGTACACGGTGCGCCGGGAGATGCCGGGCATCTGGGCGTGAGCCACCGTGTAGAGCGCCTCGGCCGTGGGGTGCGTTTCGTTGTCGTGCAACAGGGTGAACAGCAGTTGTCGCTGGGGCGTGATCTTGAGACCCTGTGCTCGAAAAGCACGAGTGAGTTCGTCAGGTCGCCGCATCACCGTCCACCGTATTCGCACGCTGTGCGAATCTGCAAACCGTGCGAACTAGCCCGCCCGCCGCCACTCCCCCTTGGAGGGCGTTCGATGGGGTCGCCTCCTCGGGCGGGGTGTCGGTTCCCTAGGATGCGCTGCCATGGCTGACCGCTGGTTCGACCGATCCTCGATGATCGCCCGGCTCGAGCAGGAAAGCTTCGACGTGCTCGTGGTGGGCGGCGGTGTCACCGGTGCGGGCGTGGCGCTCGATGCCGTCACCCGCGGGCTGCGCACCGCCCTTGTGGAGGCCGACGACTTCGCCAGCGGCACATCGTCGAAGAGCTCCAAACTGGTGCACGGCGGCCTGCGCTACATCAAGGACGACCCGCGTCTCGTGTACGAGGCCCTGCGCGAGCGGGAACGGCTGCGCCGCAACGCACCGCACCTGGTGCGCGTGCTGCCGTTCATGATCCCCGTGCTTACCAAGGACGGTGTGGTGCCGCGTTCGGTGGCCCGAGCGCTGGGCTCGCTGATGTGGATGTACGACCTCACGGGCGGTCTGCGGATCGGCAAGCGCCACCGGCGCCTGCGCAAGAAGGCAGCGTTGGCCCACTTTCCGTCCATGCCCGCCGACCGGCTGGCCGCGGGCTACCTCTACTTCGATGCAGCAGCCGATGACGCTCGACTGGTGCTCACGCTCGCTCGAACAGCAGCCACACAGGGCGCCGCGGTGGCCAACGGGTGCCGAGTGGTGGAACTCACCCGCGGCGACGACGGCCGCACGAACGGTGCCTACATGGAGGCCGACGGCCGCCGATTCCATGTGCGGGCAACCACCGTCGTGAACGCCGCCGGGGTCTGGACCGACCAGGTGCGCGCACTCGACGAAGGCACCGACCCCGACTCCATCCGCCCGGCCAAGGGCGTTCACATCACGGTGCCGTGGCATCTCGTGGGCAACGACATTGCCGTGGTGGTGCCGGTGCCGAAAGACAAGCGCAGCCTGTTCCTCGTGCCGTGGGGCGCCAACCGCGACGGCACGTTCCGCCACGCCTACATCGGCACCACCGACACCGACTACGACGGCCCGCTGGAGAACCCGGCGTGCACTCGCGACGACATCGACTACATCCTCCGCGCCGTCAATGCCTCCATCACCACCCCGATCTCCGAAGCCGACATCACCGGGGTGTGGGCAGGGCTGCGGCCGCTGGTGAAGAGCGGCGCTTCGGGTCGCACCGCCGACCTCTCCCGTCGCCACGTGGTGCAGACCTCCGACAGCGGGGTTGTCACGGTGACGGGCGGCAAGCTCACCACCTACCGGGAGATGGCCGACGACACGGTCGATGAGGTACTCCGCCTGCTGGGCCGCAAGGCGCGGTGTCGCACCAAGCGGCTGCGCCTCCTCGGCGCCGATGGGGCGCGTCGCGGGTCCGCGGGCACGGTCGACGACCACTTGGCCGGGCGTTACGGCTCCTTGGCCGCCGCCGTCACGGGGCGCATCGACGCCGCCCCCTCACCTGAGCGG
>DMQJ01000515.1:0-215 GCA_003455715.1 Acidimicrobiaceae bacterium
ACCTCACCGACATCGGCCAGTACACCCTGCTCACCAAAGACGACGAGGTGCGGCTGGCCAAGCAGATCGAGCCCGGCAAGGCAGCCGTCGCCGAACTCGACGGTGGGGGCGACCTCTCGGCCACCCGCAAGCGCGAACTGCGCAAGGCCGCCCGCGAAGGCGAAGATGCCGAGCGCGCGTTCGTGCAGAGCAACCTCCGCCTCGTGGTGTCGATC
>DMQJ01000515.1:542-1049 GCA_003455715.1 Acidimicrobiaceae bacterium
GCGCAAGGGCTTCAAGTTCTCCACGTACGCAACCTGGTGGATCCGCCAGGCCATCACCCGCGGCATCGCCAACACGGGCCGCACCATCCGCCTGCCAGTGCACGCCGGCGACACCCTCGCCCGCCTGCAGAAGGCGCGTAGCCGGCTCGAGCTCAAGCTCGGGCGCCCGGCCACGCTCAGCGAGTTGGCCAAAGAAGTCGAGATGCCAGAAGACAAGGTCACCGAGGCCTTGCGCTTCGCCGCCGAGCCCCTGTCGCTCAGCGAGCCGCTGCGCGAAGACGGCGACGCCGAACTCGGCGACGTGGTGGAAGACCGGTCGGCCGAGAGCCCCTTCGAGGTGGCCGCCACCGCGCTACTGCCCGAAGAGATTGCTCGGTTGCTCGCCCCGCTCGACGAGCGCGAGCGCGAGATCCTGAAGCTGCGCTTCGGCCTCGACCGCGGCGAGCCGCGCACACTCGAGGAAGTGGGCGAGCACTTCAACCTCACCCGCGAGCGCATCCGCCAGAT
>DMQJ01000515.1:1256-8772 GCA_003455715.1 Acidimicrobiaceae bacterium
GAGCGCATCCGCCAGATCGAAGCCCGGGCGATGAGCAAGCTGCGTCACCCCAGCAGCGACACCGGCGCCCGCGACCTGCTCGCGGTCTGACCCATTCGCCGAAGGCGGCGGGCGGTCAGCCGCCCATGCCCATCATGTCCGACATCTCGATGCCACATCCCTCCAGCGCGCTGAACAGGCCGAACACGATGCCCATCGCGTTCTCGGGGTCTTCCATCAGGGCCCGGTAGCCACCTGCGTCGACAATGGTGTCGTCGAGTGCGCCGCCCACACACTCGGCCTGCTCGTCGGTGACATCCATCCCGTCCTCGCCGCTGTCGGCCCTGAAGCTCTGGGCGAACAGATCGACACGCGAGGCGCGGCTGAGGCAGTCGTCGAACATCGTGACGGTGAACTCGGTCTGCGCTTCGTCGGGTTCGGAGAACGGGTCGACCGTGTCGAGCGGGTCGGTGCCTTCTGCGAAGAACTCCTCAGGGTCGATGTCGTAACGGGCTCCGGCCTCGTCGATGCACTTCAACTCACTGTTGGGGAAGTCGAACGCGAAGCCCTGTTCCTCACCGGCGTCGAGGAGGGCCTGCGACCACGGCCCCGGCGTGTAGTCCTCCTCCTTGTTGGCGACGAACCACACCACGGTGAACACCACGAGCGCAGCCACCACACCAAGCGCGGTGTAGATGTGCCACTTCGGCATGGCCACCTTCGAGTTGGTCTCGATGACCACAGAAGGGCGCTGCGGGACGGGGGTGGGAGCAGGTGCGTCGGACATGTGGGGGACCTCTCGTCGGCGAACGCCTTCACGGTAGTTCTCGGTGCCACCGCCGTGCCGAATTCCCCCACCGATCCATCCGGCGACTGCGCGAGCATGGGCCGATGTTCGTGGTGCGCGATGCCCTCCCTGCCGATGCAGCCGCCTTGGCCGAAGCCCACCTGCAGGGCTGGCGGGTGGGCTACCGCGGCGTGGTGCCCGACAGTTATCTCGACTCACCCGAGTTCGCCTCACAACGGCACGCAACCTGGCATGCCTGGACCTGGAACCAGCACGGCCGCTCCGCCTGCTTCGCCGTGGAAGTCGACGGCCGGGTGATGGGTTTCGGCCTGTGCGGCCCAGCCCGCGCCGAGCCCGCGTGCGACCAGGGAGAAGGCACAGCCGAGGCGGAAGGCCGAGGCGAGGTGTATGCCTTCTACCTGCACCCCGACGCCTGGGGCTCGGGCGCCGCCACCCCGCTGATGGCCCGCTGCACCGACTGGCTGCGCGACCAGGGATATCCGAGCGCGCTGCTGTGGGTGCTGCGCGACAACCCTCGGGCCCGTGCCTTCTACGAGAAGGCGGGCTGGCAGCCCACTGGAACGGAGGGCGTGTTCGACGGCCCGCAGACCGCCAGCAGCCTGCCGTATTCGATTGCCGAGGTGGAGTACGCCATCTCGCTGTGCTGACCGCTCAAGTCGCGGCCTCCATCGGGCGATACAGGTGAAGCATGGAGCTCATCGACCTCGTCCCCAACTCGCTCTCGTTCCGGGTGATCACCACGATCGACGTCGATGACGAAAGCGAGATTCCCACCGGGTTCACCGGCCGAGTGCGCCGCCATGCCGACGGATCCGTGGCGTATGTGGCGTGGTACACCGATGGCCTGCTGCACAACCCCGGTCGCACCCATCCGGCATACCGGCGCTTCCGCGCCGACGGCCGCTTGAAGTACGAACTCTTCTACCAGCAGGGCAAGCTGCACGACCCCTCGGCAAAGGTGCCCGCGGTGCGGGGCTACTACGCCGACGGCAAGGTGCACTACGAGGAGCGCTACACCGACGGACAGCGCAACGACGGCAAGGACGGATCGGCCGCCATTCGCAAGTGGCGCAACGACGGCACCCTGCGCCACGAACTGCGGTACGCGAACGGACGCAAGGTGACGCCGTCGGCCACTGCGGCGAACGGCTGACGCGACCTCTGCTGGTGAAGCGGCCGGTCAGGCGGCGCGCAGGTACGGCTCCCAGCCTGGCTGCGGCCGAGTGGACGCGAGGATGATCGACGCCAACGACGGCACATGCGGCTCGCGGCGCAACGCCCAGCCGTGCCGGGCCGACATGGTGGCGAAGGGCGTATCGCCCTTCATGCCGTTGCAGGTGGTGCAGGCCGCGACCAGGTTGGTCCAGCTCGAGGGGCCACCGAGCGAGCGAGGCTGCAGGTGATCGACCGAGTCGCCCCGGCGACGGCACGGCACCCCGGCGATGACGAACTGGCACTCGAACTGGTCGCGGATGCGCACGCGCCGGTGCGAGCACGACAGCCCACGCACCGGGCCGACGATACCCCCGAGGCGAGCAATGACGGACGGCACTTCGATGGTGGTGGACGGCGAGTGGTAGACCGCCGCCAGTTCCTCCGAGGCGGCCACCACGCGACCACCGGCGATGAGCTCCACAGCTCGATCGGACGTGATGACTCGATCGACGCGCCACGCGGCGTCGAGCAGCAGGATTGGGACGTTCACGGTGCACCTCCTTGGTGGGTCTGTCGGGGGAACGAGATGCGTCGCCCGGGCGAACCCATGGTGCGACGCGTGTCAGGCGGCGTGTTGCCTCCCGGCCGAGCGTGGACGGCCCGACCGCAGCGAACACGCGCATCGCCACCGCATGGTGGCGGCGTCTTCGCCGTGCAGAAGGCCTTCGATGCTCACGTCGCCGACAGTAGCCAACGCCCGCATCGAGCCGCGGGCATTATCGGTGTGACGCACGTAGTCCGACGCTGGCGGCGAATGTTCGGTCAGAGCGAGGTTTCTCCGCCAGCGTCGGGTGGGGCGGGGCGGAGAGGCGGGGCGGAGCCGGGGGTTGATGGCGGAGGTGGACGGGAATCGAACCCGCCGAGCAGGGATCGCCTGCTCCAACCGCTTTGAAGGCGGCGGTGCCCACCAGGTGCACGGACACCTCCGGGGGTGAGGGTACCCGGCCCGGACGGCTCTCGCCCTACGGGCTACGCTCCGGCTCATGAAGCGGTTGATCGTTCTCCTCGCCCTGGTCGGCCTCGTGGCCGTCGCTGTGAAGAAGCTGCAGTCGTCCTGAACGCCACCCTGTTCTGCTCTGCCGAAGCGCTCGAGCGCTACGGCCCGGCGTGGCGCGCCGCGGCGGAAGCGGCGGGAGGCACGCTGCACGTACTGACGCTGCCCGCCGACCGCCATCTCACCGACGACGAGATGGCCACCATCGACATCGCGGTGTTCAGCAGCGACATCTGGCAGGGCGACCAAGGCCCGTCGTTCTTCAAGGTGCTGCTGCAAGCCCCCAACGTGCGGTGGCTGCACATGTTCGCCGCCGGGCTCGACCACCCGATCTTCGGCGAGCTTCGCCGCCGCGGCCTCACCATCACGCACTCGGCGGGCTCGTCGGCCACGCCGATCGCCCACACGGTCGTGATGCACATCATCGCCCTGTGCCGACAGGCACGAGCGTTCGCCGTCGCCCAGAGCGAGCACCGCTGGGCCGACCGCCCCACCAACCTCGACGTGGAGGGGCGCACGCTCGCTGTGGTGGGCCTCGGTTCCATCGGTAGCGAGGTGGCACGACTTGCCGCTCACTTCGGCATGCACGTGGTGGGTGTTCGCCGAACCCCCACGGGCGACGAGCCGTGCGAGACATGGTCCACCACGCGCCTGCACGAACTGCTGCCGCAGGTCGACACGTTGGTGCTCACTGCACCGCTCACCGATGAGACTCGCGGCCTCATCGGCGCTCACGAGCTTGGGCTGCTGCCTCGCGGCGCACACGTGGTGAACGTTGGCCGCGGCGAACTCATCGATGAGGCGGCACTCGTCGAAGCACTGCAATCGGGCCAGGTCGGCGGCGCGGCGCTCGACGTGTTCGCCGTGGAGCCGCTCCCCACCGACAGCCTGCTGTGGGACCTGCCCAACGTCATCGTCACGCCCCACCATGCCGGGGGCACGCCGCTGGCCGCACAGCGCGCCGCCGACGTGTTCACAGCCAACATCGGCCACTGGATGCAGGGCGCACCGCTGCGCAACCAAGCCTGAGCTCGCACCCCCGAAGACATTCGGCAGAGGAGCGACTTCGATGAACCGCGGGTGAACCAGAAGTGAGCAGTTGACGGCCGGGAACCAACGGGACGACACCAGGGGTACGCTCCGCCGCATGGCCGGTGAAGGGCGCGAGATCGAGCTAAAGCTCCACGTGCCATCCGACGCGGTGGCCGCAGTGGAGCGCGCGTTGCACGACCGCACCCGCTCCAGCCTGGTGCACCTGCAGGCCGCCTACTTCGACACTCCGGCACACGATGTTGCCGCCGCCGGCCTGGCGTGGCGCGTGCGTCGCGAAAGCAACCGCTGGGTGCAAACCCTGAAGGGCGCGGTGGCCAACGGCGATGGCCTCGTGCGCGAGGAACACAACGTGCCGATGAAGGGCCGGGCCTGGCCGTCACCCGATGCCACCGTGTTCGCGGGCACACCCGCAGGCGACCGGTTGACAGAGGTGCTCGAGCGCCTGAGCGAGGCGGGCCTCGAGCCTCCGGCCGAACGGTTCCGCACCGACATCCATCGCCTCGTGCGAAGGCAGAAGGTGCCGGGTGGCACCGTGGAGTTCGCGTTCGACCGTGGGGTCATCCGCTCCGGGTCTGCCAGCACCGAGGTGTGCGAACTGGAGATCGAGTTGGTGAGTGGCGCCCCCGCCGCCGTCATCCGCACCGCCCGCCGTTGGGCCGCCCGCTACGGCCTGTGGGCCGACACGGTCAACAAGGCGATGCGCGGCGGCCTACTGGCCGATGGCGCCACCACCGCCCCGGTCGCCCGCGGTGCACGCCCCGACCTGCACGCCGGGATGTCGGTCGACGATGCGCTACGCACCATCACCCGCACGTGCCTGGCGCAGATTCAGCGCAACCTCAGTGCCCTCGCCAACGACCTCGGCCAACCCGAGCACGTGCACATGGCCCGGGTGGCCATTCGCAAGCTGCGCACCGTGCTCCGCGAACTGGGCCCCCTGTCGCCGGCCGTGCAGCCGGAGTGGGGCGATCGGCTCGGCGAGGTGTTCGCACGACTTGGCGAGGCGCGCGATCGCGACGTGCTCGCCACGCACCTCCCGGCCATCGAAGCCGCTGGCGGCCCAGCCTTCGCCCTGCCCGAGCACGCATCCACCGATGCCGCCGAGGTAGCGCGCGACCCGGCAGTGACGGCGCTCGTACTCGACCTGTTGGAATACAGCTACGGCAGCCCGCTGGCCGACGCCGACGACGCTCCCCGCCTGATGGCTGCCGTCGCGGGTGAGCTGAAGCGACTGCACCGCCAGACGCTGCGCGAGGTTGGCCACTTCCCCACCCTGCCCGAGGAAGCACAGCATCAGGTGCGCAAACGGTTGAAGCGGCTCCGCTACACCGCCGAACTCACGGCGTCGATCTTCCCCCGGCGTCAGGTGCGCGCCTACGTTGCCGCGCTTGCGCCCGCGCAAGACGCGCTCGGCTCGTTGAACGACCTGGTGGTTGCTCGCGACACGTTCGCTGCCGCCGCCCAGGCCGGTGTGCCCGAGGCGTGGTTCGCGTCCGGCTGGGCGGCTGCGCAGATTCCGGCCGCTGCTGCGGCATGCGTGAAGCCGCTGCGACAGGCGGCCGACGCCCCGCGCTACTGGCGCACCACCAAACGCTCGCGCTGACACCACGAGGCAACGACGCCCCACGGTAGAGGGACGGTTGGCTTCAGGGCGGGGCGTCGATATGGTCCGCTTCGCTTCCCCCAGTTGCAGTCACGCTCACCCTTTCCTGGGGGTTCCATGTTCCTTTGCTGGTCCGCCAAGGGCGGCAGCGGCACCACGGTGGTGGCCTCGTCGCTCGCCCTCGTCCTCGCTCGCACCCGTCCCGTCGTACTTGTCGACCTGGCTGGCGATGTGCCTGCTGCACTCGGCGTGCCCGAACCCACCGGGCCGGGGGTGCACGATTGGCTGACGTCGAGCACTGCCGCTGGTGCCGCATTGGCCAACCTCTCCGTCGCGGTCGACGAGGAACTTCGGGTGGTGCCGAGCGGCGGCGCTCCACAGGCCGACGTCTCCGCACAGCGATGGGCCGACCTGGCCGGTGCACTCGCCGCAGTGCGCGGCTCGGCGCCGCACACCTGTGTCGTGGTCGACGCTGGTCATCTTCCCCCGCCCACCCCGTTGTTGCAGGCAGCCCAGCAGCGGTTACTCGTCACCCGGTCGTGCTACCTAGCCATCCGGCGGGCCGCAGCGCAGGCCGTGGAACCCACCGGAGTGGTGCTGTTGAAGGAGGGTGGGCGCGCCGTCGGGCCACGCGACCTCGAGCACTGCTTCGGCGCCCCGGTGGTGGCCGAGGTGCCATGGGACCCGGCTGTGTTCCGCGCGGTCGACGCAGGCCTCTTGGCAAGCCGCCTGCCGCCGTCGATCGCTCGGCCGCTCGGCCGCCTCGTGGCCCATGTCGACATGGCGGCAACGGAGCACGTCGCATGATCGACCTTGTTGCCGAACAGACACCGCTGGGCGGATTGGAACGTTGGCTGCACGACCCCGACGTGCAGGAGGTGATGGTGAACGCAGGCGAACACGTGTGGGTGGATCGCGGCGGCCGCCTGCAGCACGTGGGCCGGATGCGCACCACCACGCTCCTCGCGGTGATCGAACGTCTGCTGGCCCCTACCGGGCGGCGCCTCGACCGGGCGCAACCGATGGTCGACGCGCGCCTCTCCGACGGGTCGCGCCTGTGCGCCCTCATCCCCCCGGTGAGCCCCGACGGGCCGATGCTCTCGGTGCGCCGGTTCGCCCCGCGTGCCGTGCCGCTCAGCGGCTTTGCAGGCCCGCCCGTGGTCGAGCTTCTGCAGCAGGTGGTGGCCAGCCGCGCCAACATCGTGGTGAGCGGCGCGACCTCGTCGGGCAAGACCACGCTGCTCGGCGCACTCGGCGCCCACATCTCCATCGCCGAGCGCGTCGTCACCCTGGAAGACACCGCCGAACTGCGGCTTGCTCACCCGCACGTAGTGCGGTTGGAGACACGCGACGCCACCCCCGACGGCGTGCCCGCGATTGCGCTCCAGCACCTGTTGCGCACGGCGTTGCGGCTGCGGCCCGACCGGCTGGTGGTGGGAGAGATCCGCGGAGCCGAAGCCGTGCACCTCCTTCACGCACTCAACACCGGCCACGACGGCTCGATGGCCACCGTTCATGCCAACAGCGCTGCCGACGCAGTCGCCCGGCTCGGGTCGCTCGTGGTGCAGGCCACCCCGAACTGGCCGATGGTGGCCGTGCACGACGAGATCGCCCGGGCCATCGACGTGGTGGTGCACCTGGCGCGCCCCTCCCCCGCCGCCCCCCCCGGGGGAGAGGGGGGTGGGGGGGGCGCGGGGGGCGTCGACAACCCCCCTTGGGGGCTTTTTGTTTCCCCCGGGAAACTGTCCCCCCCCTCCCCCCCCGGCGGCCGGGGGGGGGGGGGGGGGGGGGGGGGGGGGGGGGGGGGGGGGGGGCCCCGCGCGCTCGGGCGGGGCCGCGAGGAGGAGCGAGAGGATGCGACAGC
>DMQJ01000148.1:0-2858 GCA_003455715.1 Acidimicrobiaceae bacterium
CGTTCGGCCGGCACCAGTTGCGCTACTTCGACGGTCGCCAGTGGACCGCCAGCGTGTCCGACAACGGTGCCGTTTCCACCGACCCGCCGGTGGCCACGCCCACCCCACCCACATCGGGCTTCAGCGCACCCACGTCGGGCTTCGCTGCGCCCACGTCGGGTCTGGCCGCGCCCACGTCGGGTCTCACGACACCTACGTCGGGGTTGGGTTCGCCCGCGGCGTCGCCGTTCGACACGCCGTCGACCGGTGCAGCCGCCCCCGCGCCCGCCGGCAAGCAGTGCTACATGGGCCACGACAACGTGTCGAGTTCGCTCTACTGCACCACCTGTGGCGCCCGCCTCAACGACTGATGTCGCGGCGCTGATGTCCGCCTCCGATCCGTCACTCACCGACGAACTACTGGAAGACGTTCGCGTGGCGGTGTACCAGTCGCTGGCCCGCACCGGCCGCCTGCCGGACCCCGATCAACTGGTATCGATCGCTGGAAGCGCGAAGCGCGTCACCGCCGCCATCGAGCAGCTCGCCCAACAGCGAGCGTGGGCGCTCGGCCCTGACGGCTCCATCGAACTGGCTCACCCGTTCGCCACTCGCTCGTTCGGTTACAGCGTGATGAGCGCCACCACCCTGTGGTGGGGTGGTTGTTGCTGGGACTCGTTCGCCATCCCTCACCTGGTACCCGACTGTGGGCCCACCATCATCGCTGGCGCCTGCCCGGCGTGTGATCGTCCGCTCGTGTGGCGGGTCGACACGCACGCCCCGCCGTCAGGCCCCGAACGCGCCCACTTCCTCGTGCCCACCTCGCGCATGTGGGACGACGTGATCCATACGTGCAGCAACCAGCTGCTCTTCTGCAATGACGAGTGCATCGACGCCTGGCTGCAACGCACCGGCTACGACGAGGGCTACCGCATGGATCTCGCCACGCTGTGGCGTTTCGCCGCCGAGTGGTACGCGGGTCGTCTCGAACGGGGCTATCGACGCCGCGAGCCCGCCGAGGCGCGTTCGTACTTCCACGAGGTCGGTCTGCGAGGTGCGTTCTGGGGGTTGCCCGAGGTGCCGAGGCAAGCGGAGGTGCGTTGAGGTCTGAAGCTCTCAACGACTGATGGGAATATACGGGCGGGGGTATAGCGTTACACCCGGCGTCGCCATCACCAGGCGACTGCAGAAGGAGACAGCCGCGATGGCCACCACCAACCTCACCGCCGAACAGTTCGAGTCCACCATCACCAAGGACGGCATCGTCCTGCTCGACTTCTGGGCCGCCTGGTGCGGCCCGTGCAAAGCGTTCGGCCCCGTGTTCGAGAAGGCCTCCGAGCAGCACCCCGACATCACGTTCGCCAAGATCGACACCGAAGCGGAGCCCGGCCTCAGTGGTGCGCTGGGCATCCGTAGCATCCCCACCCTGATGGTGTTCCGCGACGGCATCCGCGTGTTCTCACAAGCCGGGGCGCTGCCCGGCCATGTGCTCGAAGACCTCATCGGCCAGGTGAAGGAACTCGACATGGACGAGGTTCGCGCCCAGGTGGCCGCTCAGGCCTGATCGGTCGACGTGAGGTGGCAGTAAACGCGGACCGCAACCGACGCATCCTGTTCGTCGTGGGTGGCGCGCTCGTCGGGGCCGCCGTCGCCTTCGCTGCGGTGCTCCTGGTGCGCGACGGGACGCGTTCGTCGACATCGCCGACCTCTGCTGTCTCGACCGCCCCGACCACGAGCGCCCCAACCACGAGCGCCCCGACCACCACCGACGTCACCTCGACCATTCCCGCCACCTCGCCGCTCACCGAGCCACCGACGACGCAACCGCCGACGACGCAACCGCGGCTGCTCAGGGCCTTCGAGGGGCAGGTGTTGGTCGGTCAGGCGTGCCGTGCGGCGGTCGCCACGGCCGATGTGTGCCCGCCGTCGCAGGCCGGCTCGTGGGCATTCCGCATCGAACTCGTCGGAATTGCCGGCGATGGGTTGTCGGCCCTCGGCACGATCGAATGGCTCGAACTCGGTTCCGTGCACTACATCGCCGTGCGCACCGATGGCACCACGATCCACTTCGAGGAGACCGAAGTGGCGGTGGAGGGCGACGCGCAGATCGGCTGTGTCTACGACATCGAGTTCGGTGCCGCGAGCGGCTGGTGGAGTTGCCCCGACGGTTCGAACGGGCCGTTCCAGATGGCGTGAGCCAGTTCAGTTCGTGGTGCCGTCGAGCACCTGGAACATCTTCAGGTCGCTGTAGAAGTCGAGCGCATAGTCGCCGCCTTCGCGACCGATGCCGCTGATGCCACAACCACCAAACGGCGCGGTGAGGTCGCGCACGAGGAAGCAGTTGGTCCAGATGGTGCCGGCGCGAATGGCCCGGCCCATGCGTTCGGCGCGCTCCTGCGAACCCGTGTAGACGATGGCGCTCAGCCCGTAGGCGGTGCTGTTGGCGAGACGGATCGCGTCGGCCTCATCGGTGAACGTCTGGAACGTGAGCACCGGCCCGAAGATCTCGTGCTGCACCACTTCGCTGTCGTTGTTGAGCGGCTCGATGAGCGTCGGCTCGTACCATAGGCCGTCGGCGCCGCCGAGTTCGCTGCGCCGACCGCCGCGCAGGATGGTGTCGCCGTGCTCTCGGGCCCGCTCCACGAACCCGGCCACCCGATCGACGTGCTCGGGGTGGATCATCGGGCTGACGGTGGTGGCGGGCTCGCGCGAGTCGCCCAACACGTGCGCGTCGCTGAAGCGGTGGAAGCGCTCGAGGAACTCGTCGCGCACGCTCGCCTCCACCAGCAGGCGGGTGCCGGCAAGGCACACCTGGCCGGAGTCGTCGTACATCACCGACGCCTTCTTCGCGGCAGCGTCGAGGTCGGCGTCGGCGAACACGA
>DMQJ01000148.1:3075-3298 GCA_003455715.1 Acidimicrobiaceae bacterium
CGAGGTCGGCGTCGGCGAACACGACGAACGGTCCCTTGCCGCCCAACTCAGCGGTGAACGGCACGATGTTGGCCGCCGCTGCGCGGCCGATGTGGCGGGCCGTCTCGGGTGAACCGGTGAAGCTGATGCGCTTCACCCGCGGGTCGCTCACCAGCGCCGCGCCCACTTCTTCGCCGATGCCCTGCACCACGTTGAACACGCCTGGCGGCATGCCCGCCTCATG
>DMQJ01000148.1:3556-4201 GCA_003455715.1 Acidimicrobiaceae bacterium
GACCGTGTTGCCCGCGGCCAGCGCGGGCGCGCACTTCCACGTGCTGAGCATGAACGGCGCGTTCCACGGGGTGATCACCACGGTGGGCCCGGCGGGCATGCGCATCACTCGGTTGGCCGTTCCGTTGGAACTCCACACGCGCTCCTCGTAGGCCTCGGCCAGGTCGGCGTAGGCGCGGAAGTTGCGTGCCCCGCGAGCCAGCACACGCAGGCGCAGGCTTTCCTCCAACATGGCCATGTCGAGGCACTCGACGGTGGCCAGCGACGGCACGTGCTCGTCGATGAGGTCGGCGACCCGTCGCATGATGTCACCCCGTGCCTTCACCCCCATCGCAGCCCACTCGGGGAAGGCATCGACGGCCGCGGTGACCGCGGCGTGGGCGGTGTCGGCGTCGCCACGTGATACGTCCGCCAGCTTCATCGACCAGTCGAGCGGCGAGCGGTCGTCGAACGTGAACGGCGAGCTCACTCGCTGCCCGCCGATGTAGTGGTCGGTGGAAACGGGCACGCCTCCGACGTCGGTGCGTGTGCCCCCCGTGAACGGCGCCGTCGAACTCACTTCCCCCACCCCCAAAAGTCGGCGGTGGGGCGGGTTGGGGGGCCGCGGGAGGGCCCACGTTGCCCAGGGTCGCCCCATGTTGGGGGT
>DMQJ01000149.1:0-253 GCA_003455715.1 Acidimicrobiaceae bacterium
ATGAGGCTCGGCCCGCCTAGGGGCAGCGGGAGCACCGGCCGAGCACATCGAGCCGGTGGCCCGTGGGCCGGAAGCCACTGGCTGCAATGGCGCCCGCCAGCGCCTGTTCAATGACGTGCTCCGACGTTGTGGACACGACGAAGTCGTCGACTGCTCCACACTCGATGCACACCAAGTGGTGGTGGTGACCAATGATCGACTCGGCAAGCTCGAACCGAGCCCGGTCGTCGGTGCCCAGAACCTTCTGCACCAC
>DMQJ01000149.1:419-2912 GCA_003455715.1 Acidimicrobiaceae bacterium
AGACGTGTGCTCTTACGATCTGGTGCCCAGAACCTTCTGCACCACTCCGGCTGCTTCCAGATCGACCATGTTGCGATACATCGAGCTCTGGGTGAGCTTGGGCCGCTGCTCGAGCAGGTCGGGCACGGTGGCGGGGCGTCCGAACTCCACCAGCAACTCCACCAACTGCCGCCGACCGGAGGTGTAGATCTGACCGGCGTCGCGAAGACGACGGGCCACCACATCGTGAATTGTGGCGGAGTCGGCCGACATGGCCGAGAGCGTAGCGGCACGGCTCTGCCCGCTACTGTTCTCCGGGCCAAACCACACGTGGAGAGTAGGACGATCATGGCAGGTGGCCTCGTCGGGCTGTTGGACGACATTGCATCGCTGGCCAAGCTGGCGGCGGCCTCGATCGACGACGTCGGCGTCGCCGCAGGTAAGGCGAGCGTGAAGGCGGCCGGCGTGGTCATCGACGACACGGCCGTGACGCCCGCCTATGTGCACGGCCTGGCCGCCGACCGCGAGCTGCCCATCATCAAGCGCATCGCCAAGGGTTCGCTCATCAACAAGGTGGTGTTCATCCTCCCGGCTGCCCTGGTGCTCAGCGAGTTCGTGCCGGTGCTGGTGGAGATCATCCTCATGTGCGGCGGCGCCTTCCTCTGCTACGAGGGCGCTCACAAGATCCATCACAAGCTCACCCATCGCAACCATCACGACGAAGAACTGCCCGCCGTCGCCCAAGGCCCCGAGCAGGAGGAAGCCACCATCAAGAGCGCGATCCGCACCGACTTCATCCTGTCGGGCGAGATCATGGTGATCGCGCTGAAGGACGTGCTCGACAAGGGCTTCGTCTCCCGGGCCGTCATCCTGCTGATCGTCGCCGTGCTCATCACCGCGGTGGTGTACGGCGTGGTGGCGCTCATCGTGAAGATGGACGACATCGGCCTTCGTTTGGTGCAGTCCGGCCGGTCGGAGCGCATGGGCCGTGCACTCGTCAACGGCATGCCCAAACTGCTCAATGTGCTGGGCGTGGTGGGCACCGCCGCCATGGTGTGGGTGGGCGGCCACATCCTACTCGTTGGCTCCGATGAGTTGGGCTGGCACTGGCCCTACGAGCAGGTGCACCACCTCGAAGACCCTGTGCACGACATCAGCGGCGTGGGTGGCGTGCTCGGATGGTTGGTCAACACCGGCCTCTCCGCGGTGGTGGGCCTCGCCGTGGGCTTCCTCATCGTGTTCATCGTGTCGAAACTGCCCAAGCGAGCCAGCACGACCGCCCCCACCTCCCACTGACCCGAGTGAGGCACCACCCACCCGAGTGAGGCACCACCTACCCGAGTGACACGCTGCAACCGAGTGACCACTCGCCTCCCGGGACGCGAGTACCCACTCGGGGCCGCCTGCTACGGACACACCCGGCGGCGGTAGGCCGGGTCGTCGGGTAGCACCAAATTGACGTCGCGGAAGATCACCGACGAGCGCGGGTGCAGCGTTGCGCACGCTGCGGCAAACCCTTCCTCTGTGTACTCGATGGCCAAGACCGCGTCGCCGTACACCGCGACATAGCCGTCGCACTCGTCGTAGGCGCCGCACTCCTCTGCAACCACGAAGTCGAAGCCGGCCGACGACCGGGCCTGCGCGGCGATCTCCACCGCGTTCTTCTGCCCGGCGGCCAACCCCCGAGAGTGGGCATGGGCGACGAGAGCAGCGGCGTACTCGATCGCTTCTGGTACGTCGAAGCCCAACTCGGGAAACCTGGTGTACGAGTCGAGGTTGTCGAACTCGACAGCCTGGAACCCCTTGGCAGCGCACTCGTCGATCATCGTCACGACGTGCGCAGCCGCGGCGGCGCGCCGTTCAGCACTCGACAGGTCGATGGCGAACTCACCGGGCCAGGCCGCGTCCTCGGCGTCACTGACGACCTCCGCCGGCCAGCCCTCACGTTCGTCGGGGCGATCCGCGTCGTCGGGTGGCTGCGTCTGAAAGGCGTTGACGTAGCAGATCGAGTACACGCCCGGCACCGCCGACCCGGCGAACCAGTCGCGCACCACCACCGCCACGCCATCTGGCAGCGGTGCGTCGCCACCGAGCTGATAGTCGAACCCCGCGCCGGCCGGAGGACGCTCGACCGTCGGCTCGACGACTGACGCGCTCGACGTCGAAGCGTCGCCCTCCGCGCTGCACGACGACACCAGCAGCACAAGCGCTGCGAGCACACCGTGGATGCGGGTTGACTTCAGGGGGTCTCGATGCTGAGTTCGCCCGCTTCGTTCTGGGCGCGGAGCACCTTCTTGTCGAACTTGCCGACGCTGGTCTTGGGCACCGTCTCGATGAACGTCCACCGCTCGGGCACCCAGAACTTGGCGGTCTGCTCGGTGAGCCAGGCCTTCAACTCGCCAGCCGTTGCCTCGGCGCCGGGCTTGAGCACAACGCACGCCATCGGCCGCTCGTCCCAGCGGTCGTCGGGCACGCCGATGACGGCCGCCTCGAGCACCGCTAGATCGGAAGAGC
>DMQJ01000149.1:3228-3400 GCA_003455715.1 Acidimicrobiaceae bacterium
TCGCCGGTGCGCAGCCAGCCATCGTGGAACTTCTCGTCGTCGGCCACGTGGTAGTAGCTGCCGGTGATCCACGAGCCGCGCACTTCGATCTCGCCGAGGCTCTCGCCGTCCCACGGCTGCACGCTGCCGTCGTCGGCGGTGATGCGCAGCTCGACGCCCGGCATGATGCGGC
>DMQJ01000302.1 GCA_003455715.1 Acidimicrobiaceae bacterium
GGCAGCCGTGAGGGTGCGGCACGTGCCCGGGTAGCTGCCCTCGGGCAAGTGTTCGTGCGGAGCGTGGGCGGCCTCGCGTATCTCGCGTCGAGTGCAGTAGCACTCGAACACTCGGCCCATTTGCTGCAGGGTGGCAATGGCATCTCGGTACCGGTCGAATCGATCGCTCTGCCGCACCACAGGGATGTCTGAGGTCATGCCCAGCGCAGCGAGCGAGGCCAACTGGTGTGCTTCGTGCCCGGGTGAACTGGTGACTCGGTCGAGGTCTTCCATGCGTACCAGCCACCCGGCGCCGCTGGCGCGCGCGTCGAGCCAACTCACCAACGCCGTGCGCAGGTTGCCGACATGCAGTGGGCCGGTGGGAGACGGAGCGAAACGGCCGAACACCCGGCCATTGTGGCCGCCGCAGCCCGAGCTCGCGTTCCTCAAGAAATCGTCGAGAACTGCCGAAGAACAGCCCGTGGCGGAAGTGTCCGAAGAACTGACCCGAGCCGGAGCCGACGTCGGAGCCGGCGTCGGGGCCGACGTCGGGGCCGACGAGGCCACGAAGCACTATGTACGCGAGCGCGCCCTGGCGGTGGTGCTCACCAACCTTGCCCCCGCACCCTTCCTGCTGCTGCCGTTCACGCTGCTGGTCAGTTCGCTGATGCGCGACAACCTTCCGGCCGAACGGTTCGGGTGGTGGGTCATCGTGGCGGTGGTCGCGACTGCGGTCACGCTGTTGGCGATGTATCGCTACTACATGGGCGGACGTGCCGACACCACGCCGTGGCACACCCAACTGCTCGTGGGTCTGGCGTTCGCCACCATCGGCTCGCTGTTCGGCCTCGGGCCGTGGGTGGCATCCGACGGCCCAGTGGAACTTGTGTTGCTGTTCACCCTCTTCCCTGCCACGGCGAGCGCAGTGGGGTGCATCGTCACCGCCGGACGCCGCGACCTGTATCTGGCGTTCATCGTGCCCATGGCGGGGCTCGCGTCGCATGCGTTGCTCACCCATGGCGACAGCCGACTGCGGGGTCTGGGCATGTTGGCCGCGTTCTTCGGCGCGGCGTTGCTGTTGCTCCATCACGTCGTGAGCCGCAGTTCGGTGGATGCCATCCGACTGCAGTGGCGCAGCGAACGGTTGCTGCGCGACCTCGCCCACGAGCGGGCCGAACTCACCGGCGTGAACGAGCAGTTGGCCGCCACCAACCGCAGCCTCGCCCACCAAGCCACCCACGACCCACTCACAGGGCTGTACAACCGGCGCGGCACCCTCGAATTGCTCGACCAGATGTTGGCCGAACTGAGTGACGACCACCCGGTCGGCCTGCTCTTCTGCGATCTCGACCGGTTCAAGGCTGTCAACGATGCGCTCGGCCACCGCGGTGGCGACCGCTTCATCAGCATCATCGCCGACCGTCTGGCGCGCAGTCTCGAACCCGGCTCGGTTGCCGGCCGGATGGGCGGTGATGAGTTCGTGGTGGTGATGCCCGGCCTCGACATTCGTGGCGCGGCGCAGATAGCGAGTCGGCTCGTGGGAGTGTTGGCCCAGCCGGTGTACGCCGAAGGCCGCGAGGTTCCATCGTCGGTCAGCATCGGCGTTGCGGCGGCACCGGCGCACGGCGTGGCAGCAAGTGAGCTACTGCGCCACGCCAATGCGGCGCTCTATCGCGCGAAGGCCGCGGGCCGTAACCGTGTGGAGTTGTTCGACGGGCACATGCAGCGCGAGTTGGTGACCCGTTTGGAGAACGAACAGGCGCTCCGTCGGGCCATCGACGACGGCGAGATCGTCGCCTTCTTCCAGCCCGAGATGGATGCTGCGACCGGCCAGATCGTTGGCGCAGAACTCCTCGCCCGATGGGTGCGTCGCGACGGTCATGTGGTTGCGGCCACCGACTTCTACGGTGCGGCGATGTCGGGCGGACTCCTCGAGCGGGTCACCGAGAAGGTCATCGCCAATGCGCGTCCGCACCTGCGGAGGCTCGCCATGCTCGGCCTGCCCGACGGATTCCGCTTCCGCATCAACATGGCCCCCGAAGCCACCGAGCGGAGTTGGCGCGACGACCCCATCGATTTCCTGCTGCAGGGGGTCGATCCGGGCCTCGTCACCATCGATGTACGAGAGAGCGCAGTGAGCATCGACCTGCCGAGCGCGGCCGCCAACCTGGCCTCGTTCCGCGCTCGCGGCGGGCGAGTGTGCCTCGACGACTTTGCCCGCGGTGTCTCCTCGCTTGCCTTGCTGCGGCGACTGCCGCTCGACGAGGTGCGCATCGACCGGTTGGCCATCGACACCATCACCTCGCATCCGCACGACAAGGCGATCGTCCGCTCGATCATTGCCTTGGTGCGCGAGATCGGCCTGCAGGTGACCGCCGATGGTGTGGAAACCGGCACCCAGGCCGACGCACTGATTGCGCTCGGGTGCGTGCGCCAGCAGGGCCACCTCTATAGCCAGGCCCTCCCCGCAAGCGAGTTCGAGGACTATCTGTTGCGACGGATGGCGGAACGCTACGTGCAGGTTGCCTCGCCGCATCCGACGTGGGAAACCGGCGAGCTGGCCTGACTCACGTAGTGTTCGAGACGAGCAGCAAGGGGGCGCGCATGTTCTGTCCGTCGTGTGGCACGACACTCAAACTGGGCCAGAAGTTCTGCACCGAGTGCGGTGCCAACGTTTCCGACGTCGCGGCCACTC
>DMQJ01000209.1 GCA_003455715.1 Acidimicrobiaceae bacterium
GCGTTCGCGCCGCACCTGGCGCGGTCTCAGCGCCGACTTTGGGGTGGGGGTGGGGCGGGTGCCGGGTGCCGGGTGTCGGGTTCCGCTGGCAGCTACCTTCTCGGGCGTGCTGGCAATCGACACCACTCCGCTGCGACGGCCTCGCAGGGCGCCCGCTGCGCTGGCGTTGGCGCTGGTGGTGGGTGTCGTGTGCACGGCGGGCATCCTCATCGCCGCCCGCAGGGTGGTCGACGATGTGCCGCGGGTTGACGGGGTGGCCGCGCAGCTCAGTTCGCCCAGCGCCACGGTCGACAACTACCTGCTGGTGGGCAGCGACAGCCGCGACCTCGGCGACCCGAACACGGGCGAGGGAAGCGGCGATATCGGCAACCGCAGCGACACCATCATGGTCTTGCGCTACGACAAGGCGGCGGGGTCTGCCGCGCTGCTGTCGATTCCGCGAGATCTGTACGTGGACGTCGACGGCCACCGTGGTCGTATCAACGGGGCCTACAACGATGGGCCCGCAGAGTTGGTGCGAGTGGTGAAAGCCGCGCTCGGTCTGCCGATTCATCACTACGTGGAGGTCGACTTTTTTGGCTTCAAAGACCTAGTCGACGCGCTCGGCGGGGTGGAGGTGTGTTTCCCGTACCCCACCCGCGACTTCAACACCGGCCTCGACATCCCCGTTGCAGGGTGTCACCTGCTCAACGGTACGCAGGGCCTCGCCTACGCACGGAGTCGGTACTACGAGGAACTGCGGGAGGACGGGCAGTGGCGTACCGACCCCACGAGCGACCTCGGCCGCTCCACCCGCCAACGCGACTTCGTGAACCGCTGTCTGCAGACGGCGGTGGCCGCAGTGAAGGCCGACCCGTTCCGCGCCGGCGAACTCGCCACCGCCATGATGTCGGCGATCCGCATCGACACCGCGCTCGACCCGCTCGATGCCGCCGGGTCGCTGCGCAGTGCGGTGGATGCCGGGCTCGGCACCTATGCCCTCCCCGTGTACGGCGAGACCATCGACGGCGCTGCAGTACTGCGCCTCGGCGACGGCGCAGAGACCGTGCTGGCCTACTTCCGCGGGACCGGCCCTCCGCCCGCTGTCTGAAGCGAGCGGCCATACTGGGCGGCGCATGCCGAACGTACGAGAAAGCGAGCGCATCGCCGGGGTCCACATCGTGGAGCCCACCCTGCATGGCGACCAGCGCGGCCTGTTCATCGAGACCTACCGCCGCGAGTGGTTCCCCAACGCCCGAGAGATGGTGCAGGGCAACCGCAGCAACAAGCAGGCGGGCGCGCTGGTGGGCTTGCACTACCACCTCCACCAAGCCGACTACTGGTACTGCCCGGTGGGCACCATTCGGGTGGTGCTCCACGACCTGCGCGAAGGCGGCCCCACCGACGGCGGCACCGAGTGTTTCGACATCAGCGGCGAGAATCACCTCGGCGTCTACATCCCCCCCGGTGTGGCGCACGGGTTCGCTGCCCTCACCGATGTGGTGATGACCTATCTGGTCGACGGCTACTACAACCCGGCCGACGAACTGGGTGTGAAGTGGGACGACCCCGTCATCGGGGCCGACTGGGGGGTCACCAACCCCATCCTGTCGGCCCGCGACGAGGCCAACCCGCTGCGCGCCGACCTGCCGGTGGGCCGCCGCCCGTACTGGCCCATGCGCACCTGAGCCGCATCGCTCGAAAGGACTCTCCATGAAGCTGTTCGTCACCGGGGCCGCGGGGTTCATCGGCTCCAACTACGTGCGCTGGGTGCTCGCCAACAGCGACCACGAGGTCACCATCCTCGATGCGCTCACCTACGCCGGCAACATGGCGACCATTCGCGATCTCGTCGACGACCGCCGCTGCCGATTCGTGCACGGCAACATCTGCGACGACGACGTGGTGCTCGCCAGCATGGATGGTCACGACGCGGTGGTGCACTTTGCCGCCGAGACTCACGTGGATCGCAGCATCACCGATGGGCACTCGTTCGTGCGCACCAACTGTTATGGCACCAATGTGCTGTGCGATGTTGCGATGCGGGTGGGCGTCGGCACGTTCTTGCACATCAGCACCGACGAGGTCTACGGCAGCATCGAGGATGGCTCGTTCACCGAGACCGACATCCTCACGCCACGCTCGCCCTACTCGGCGGCCAAGGCGGGCAGCGACCTCATTGCGCTCAGCTACTTCACCACCCACGGCTTGCCCGTCGTGGTCACCCGGTGCAGCAACAACTTCGGTCCGTACCAGTTCCCCGAGAAGGTCATCCCGCTGTTCACCACCAACCTGCTCGACGGCAAGAAAGTGCCGCTGTACGGCGATGGTGGCAACGTGCGCGACTGGATTCATGTGCACGACCACAACACCGCGGCGCACCTCGTGCTCGAGCGGGGCACCCCGGGCGAGATCTACAACATCGGCGCGGGCAACGAGATCACCAACCGCGAGCTCACCTATCGTCTGCTCGAGCTCACGGGCCGCGACGAGTCGTTCATCGAACCCGTCGCCGACCGCAAGGGCCACGACCGCCGCTACTCCATCACCCACGACAAGGTGACGGCCCTCGGCTGGCGCACGGAACACACCCTCGATGCCGGCCTCGCCGCCACCGTGCAGTGGTACGCCGACAACCGCTGGTGGTGGGAGCCGCTGAAGGCGAAGGCGGCGCTCTGATGCGGGTGCTGGTGACGGGTGCCCGGGGGCAGTTGGGCCTCGACCTCGTGGCCGCATGTGCCGCTGCTGGCGATGAGGTGGTGGCAGTCGCCCACGCCGACCTCGACATCACCAGTCGCAGCGATGTGCTTGGTGCGGTCACGTCGGTGGCCCCGGATGTGGTCATCAATTGCGCCGCCTGGACCGCGGTCGATGCCTGCGAAAGCGACCCCGACCGGGCGCTGGCGGCCAATGGCACTGCAGTTCGGTGGCTGGCGGAGGCCTGCCACCGTGCCCGCGTCCACCTCGTGCAGGTGAGCACCGACTACGTCTTCGATGGCACGCTCGACCGGCCATACCACGAGTGGGACGACACCGACCCACAGAGTGTGTACGGCCTCACCAAACTCATCGGCGAGCAGGAGGCGCTGGCGCTCGGGCCGGACGCCACCGTGGTGCGCACCTCGTGGGTATGCGGCGTGCACGGCGCCAACATGGTCAAGACCATCATGCGCCTCGCCGCCGAGCGCGACTCGCTGGCGTTCGTGGCCGACCAGGTGGGGCACCCCACGTTCACCCACGACCTCGCCCCGGCGCTGCGGCGCATTGCCCTCGATCGCATCAGCGGCGTCGTGCATGCCACCAACCAGACCCCGTGCTCGTGGTTCCAGTTCGCGCAACTTGTTGTGCAGGCAATGGGAAGAGACCCCGAGATGGTCGCGCCCATCAGCACGGCTGAGCTGCAACCGCCGCGGCCCGCGCCCCGTCCGGCCAACAGCGTGCTCGACAATGCGGTGTTGCGCATGGCCGGGTTTGCTCCGCTGCGCGACTTCCGCGAACCACTTGCGGAGACCGTGCGAGCGCTGCTCGCAGGGTGAGCTAGATTGTTCGGGTCCAAACGATTGCAGAGGAGGACCCATGGGTGAGATCGTCGGTTCGGCGGTGGTGGCACACGTACCGCCGCTCGTCCTTCCCGAGGAAGTGCGCCTCGAACTCAACAGCGGCACCGACTTCAGCATCGTCGAAGGGCTGCACCGCATGCGCCGTGAGTGCATCGACCCGTTGCAGCCCGACACCATCGTCGTGCTCGACACCCACTGGTTCACCACGTTCGAATGGGTGGTGAGCGCACACGAGCGGCGCGCCGGCAAGTTCACCAGCGAAGAACTGCCCCGCGGCAACCCGCAAATGCCCTACGACATGCCGGGCGACCCCGAGCTCGCCCATCTCATCGCCGAGGTCGCGGCCGAGCGCAGCGACACCTGGTTCCACGCCAGCGACGACCCCTACCTTCCTGTCCGCTACGCCACCGTGTATCTCACGCCGTTCCTGCAGCGCGACGAGAAATGGATCAGCTTCAGCACCTGCCAGACCGCCGAGTTCAACGACATGGTCATCGCCGGCGAGGTGCTTGGCGAGGCCATCCGCCGCAGTAACCGCCGAGTGGTGCTGGTGGCCAGCGGTGCGCTCTCGCACAAGTTCTGGCCACTCAGCCAACTCCGCCAGCACGAGGGCGCCGACCCGGCCGACGTGTTCAGCCCTGAACACCGTGCCGCCGACGAGCGGGTGATCAAGTGGATGGAGGCTGGCGACCACGCGGCCATCCTGGCCGACTACCCCGACTTCAAGCAGTACGCCCCCGAAGGGCGCTTCGCCCACTACGTCATCATGGCCACCGCCAACGGTGGTGCAGCGTGGAAGTCGCAGGGCGTGCCCTACAGCGACTATGAAAACGCTGCTGGTACGGGACAGATCCACATGTGGTTCCCGGCTGGCGCCTAACACCACCGGAGGATCACCATGCGTCTGGCCAACTACGCCGGCCGAGCAACCATCGTCGTCGACGGCCATGCGGTCGACGTGGAGCGCGCCAGCAACGGCGCGCTCGGCAGCGACCCGATGCTGCTCAGCGACCTCGCCCACCACGATGCGTTGCGGGGTCTGGCTGGGTCCGCCGACGCCGCCGCGTGGCCGTTGCTCGACGAGGCGTTGCTCGGTGCCCCGGTGCCCCGACCGCCAAAGGGCTTCGGCGTCGGCCTCAACTACAAACAGCACGCCATCGAGAGCGGGCGCGATCTGCCCACCGAGCCGCACCTGTTCGGCAAGAGCGAGAACTGCGTTGCCGGCCCGTTCGACGAGGTGGTCATCCCTGCCGGTCTCACCGAGATCGACTACGAGGCCGAGCTGGTCATCGTCTTCGGCCGCACCTGCAAGAACGCCACCCGCGACAACGCGTGGAGTTACCTCGCCGGAGTGACGTGTGGGCAAGACATCAGCGACCGCGGCGAGCAATTCCGTCCGCCGCTGAAGCAGTTCACCATCGCCAAGTCGTACGACACGTTCGGCCCCATCGGGCCCTACCTGGTCACCGCCGACGAACTACCCAACCCCGATGCGCTGGCCCTCACCGGCACCGTGAGCGGTGAGGTGATGCAGGAGGCCAACACCGACGACCTCATCTTCGATGTGCCGGCCCTGGTGGTGTGGCTCAGCCGCTACATCACGTTCCAACCGGGCGACCTGGTGTGGACGGGCACACCCGGCGGCGTCGGTGAAGCTCGCGGACGGTTCCTGCGCGCCGGTGATGTCGTCGAGACATACATCGAGGGCATCGGCACGATGCGCAACCCGGTCGTCGAGCGCTGAGCGGAGACCCTGGCATGAAGGTGGTACCTGAAGGCGACAAGAGCGTGAGCTACGGCGGGCGCTTCACCGGCACGGTGGAGTTGGAAATGCTCCACGCCACGCCCTCCGACGACGACCCCGATACCGCACTCGTGCACTTCAAGGACGGGGCGGTCACGTTCTGGCACGTGCACCCGGGAGGGCAGCAACTGTTCGTGGTGAGTGGCGAGGCGCGGGTAGGCACCGAGGCCGACGGTGAGGTGCGACTTGCCGAGGGCACGCTGGTGGTGTGCCCGCCGGGTGAGCGACACTGGCACGGCGCTGCGCCGGGCAACGACAGCACACTGCTGGCGGTCACGTGGGGTACCACGCAGTGGGAGACAGAGAGCCCGCTGTGACCGGCGCTCCCTGCTGATGACCTCGTACGAAGTTGCCATCGTGGGCCTCGGCCCCACCGGTGCCGTGCTGGCCACGGCGCTCGGGCGTGCAGGTGTGCGAACCGTCGTCTTCGAGCGCAGCCTCGAGCCCTACTCGCAGCCGCGCGCATGCCACCTCGATGCCGAGGTAGCTCGCATCCTCGCCCGGCTCGGTTTCGCGCAGGAGCTACCGGCGTTGCTCACCGAGTCGCACGGGATGGAGTACGTCGATCGCCCCCGAGGGCGACGCCTCTTCACGTTCGAGGGTTTCGAGCGAGCCCCCTTGCTCGGTTGGCACGAGGACTACGTGTTCGTGCAGCCGGACATCGAGGCGATGCTGAGGCGGGGCCTGCAGGCGTTCCGTCACGTGGAGATTCGACGAGGGCTCGATGCGCCGCCGCTCGACGAGCTGCTCACGATGGCCCGCTTCGTGGTGGCGTGCGACGGAGCATCGAG
>DMQJ01000197.1 GCA_003455715.1 Acidimicrobiaceae bacterium
CCCCCACCCGAGTGAGATGCCCCCCCCCGGAGTGAGAACCGGCAAGCGAGTGCCCCCTCGCCTCCCGGGGCGCGAGTGCCCACTCGGGCCCCGGGTTGGGAGTGCCCCGCCGTCAGGCCGGGCCAGCGGATGACGCGCTGCCGGGCGGGTGCTGGTCAGTAGGCGAAAGCGCGGCGCTCGGCGCCGATCGACACCAGGGCGGCGATGCGTGCCTGCAGGTACGGGCTGAAGTTGCCGCGGTAGCGCAGTTGCAGCTCGGGGAGCATCCAGTCGTGCCCCGTGACCTTGCCTCGGCACAGCACGGTGCCACAGCTGCACTCGAACTCGTCGTAGTCGCTGCCGTCGCTGCAGGCGTAGTCGTAGGTGAGCAGCTCGCCGGGCTCGATGTCGCGCAGGGCGACGAGGTTGGTGGCGCCGCTCATGCCACAGTTCGGGTCGCACGAGTGGTTGACGAAGTCTGCGGGCTCGGGCTCGGTGGCGCCGGCAAGGTAGACGTGGTCGGCTACCTGGATGGTGCGGCGCTGCTGGTGCTCTGGCAGCAGTTCCAGCTCGTCGCGGCTCACGCAACGGCCGCCGTAGGCAACGATCAGTTCGCCAGCGGCGATGTGGTCGAGCGCGACAACACCGTGGCCCTGCTGGCCGGCGGGCACCGGACGTGCCTTGTGAGTGAGGTAGCTGACAGTCACAGGGGACAATCCTGACCCCTTGTCGGCCCCTCGTCTACTCGCTGATTCGTCAGCCATTCTGACCCCCGAATCAGTCAGGCTGTCGGACGAATCAGCCGTCGGTGTGCCAGTAGGGTGCCTGCCCATGAGCGGTGCGTCGTTGCAGCAGCGGTTGGTGGCAGGCGAGTCGGTCTTGATGCCCGGCGCGTGGGACGCGCTGTCGGCTCGCCTGGCCGCGCAGGCGGGCTTCCACACGGTGTTCCTCAGTGGCTACTGCGTGAGCGGCACCCTGCTCGGTCTGCCCGACTTCGGCTACCTCACCCAGACCGAGATGGCCGAGGTGGCCCGTCGGGTGTGCACCGCCAACCCGGGGCTCGACGTGGTGGTGGATGCCGACACTGGGTATGGCAACCCGCTCAACACCATCCGCACCGTCGAGCTGTGGCGCCAGGCGGGTGCCAGCGGCATCTTCATCGAAGACCAGGTGTGGCCGAAGCGGTGTGGCCACATGGCGGGCAAGCAGGTGGTGGAGCGAGGGGAGTGGTTGGCGAAGCTGCGGGCCGCGGTCGACCACGCCGACGGCCTGCACGTGACAGCCCGCACTGATGCGCGTGCCGCAGTGGGCCTCGATGAAGCCATCGAGCGGGCGAAGATGGCCCGCGACACCGGCGTGCACGCGTTGTTCGTGGAGGCACCGGAGACGGTCGCCGAGATGGAAGCCATCGCTGCTGCACTGCCTGGGGTGACGCTGGTGGCCAACATGGTGGAGACCGGCAAGACGCCGCTGCTCACTCCCGCTGAACTGGCCGACCTCGGGTTCCACCTCATCGTCAGCCCGCTCAGCGGTCTGTTCTCGATGGTGCAGGCGATGCGCGACTCGTTGGCCATCCTGCAGTCGGAGGGCACGCTCCGTGGCCACCTGGATCGCCTTGTCGACTTCGACGGCTTCGCCAGCATCGTCGGCCTGCCCGACCACTACGCCACAGAGCAGCACTACCGGCAATAGCGCCCCGACGGCGCCGACCTACTCGTTGGTGTTCACCGCCGTGAGTTCGCCGGTGACGTAGGTGGCGATCGGGCTGGTCCATGTGTAGTCGGGCATGGCGTCGGTGTAGCCGTTGACCCAGAGGGTGACGGTGTAGGTGATGCGGGCTTGAATGGTGACCGTTCCCGGCCCCGGTGGGGTCCACATGCAGGGGCCGTTGACGCCTGGTTCGGTTTGCTCGGGGAGGGCGGGCATGGCGGGGAAGGAGATGCTGTTGGCGGTTGCGGGTCCGTTGACGCAGTCGACAACGCCGCTGAAGGCGGGTGATGGTCGGTCGGGGTCGGGTGTGAAGTTGACCTCGAATTGCATGGTGCGCGGTGTGGTGTGGAGGTAGATGGTCCATCCGCGGTGGTGGGCGACGTTGGAGCGTTGTGGTTGCCAGGCGTCGGGTTGGATGGCGAGCCAGGTGGGGTAGCGGGTGACGAGTCCGCCCCAGCGGTCGACGACTGGGTTGGTGTAGATCTCGGGTCGGATGAGCTGGAGGTTGTTGAGGAGGGTGCGTGCGGTCGGCCGCGGATCAAGAAACGGATCACGAGCGCTCACCCACACCGTGCCCATGTAGCCGTCGGCGGTACGAGCCGAGTCGCAGTAGACGCCGAACAGCCGTCGTGCTCGCTGAAGTGGGCCGAGATCGTCGGTGATGGGTCCGGTGGGTCCGGGGGCCTCGGACGTGGGGATCTGGGAGTACTCGACGTAGACGCGGCGGTCGCTGGTGATGGTCATTCCAGCGATGAACCCTTGCCCGTCCGAGGTGGTCCCGGGTCGAGTTGCGGTGTACGAGCAGGGGCTGCCCGAGCGGTACGCCATGGTCGACCCGCCCGGAATGTTGGTGGTGGCGCGCAACGACCCGTTGTGGTCGTAGTACGTGACCGTGTTGGAACCTGATCGCACGACTGGGTCCGTCCGGCCGCTGCCTGCTTCACCAGCCCACGCAATGGGGCTCGGCGCTGTGAGCAGAAGTAGCGAACCAACGACGAGAGGATGCGGTCGTCTCATGCGCAGCCTGCTGGCGTGATGTTGAAGCCATCAATCTTCCACTGACTGGCTTGAAGGACCATGCCCGCGACGAACCCGGACTCGGTAATCCCCGGTGTTGCACCAAGAGCAAGGCTGCCGTCGGCGTTCCTGAGAACTGCGCCGTCGAGTCGGCAGTCGGTCACGACGGTGTAGGTGGCTGAACGATCATCCTCAATGACCACAGGTCGAAGCACGACGCCGAGGTCGAGGTCTGTGTACTCGCCCCGATCGGATCGTTCGGCATACAGCACTCGAAGCTCGTCGGCCGCGTCGGCGGTGTAGTAGAGGGTCCAGCCTTCGTCGTCGAGGGTGGCGGGGACGCTGTCGGTGGAGCGGTAGCGGGTGAGGATGGCCAGCAGGTAGGCCTCGATGACGGGCCGGTCTTGTTCGTTGAAAGTCCACAGGTAGCCGCGTTCGAGGTCGACTTCGGTGGGGAGGAACACCCACAGCTTGGGCATCAGTTCGTACACCAGCCCGACGCCTTCCACACCGGGGGCGGAGTCGACCAGCTTCCACGGGCCGTCAGGCGAGAGGCCGAGTGTGGGCAACACCGTGGTGGCGGTGGGGTCGAGGGTGGAGGTGGTGGCGTCGGCCGTGGTGGTGACGGCGTCAGTGCTTGGTGGCGCCGCTGTGGTGGCCACGGTGGCAGGCGAGGTGAGGGGTGTGAGGTCGGTGAGCGGGGGCGAGCTGTCGCTTCCGCTGCACGCCGACAACACGAGGGTGAGGCTGGCCGCCGCTGCGGCGCGCCACGATGAGGTGCGCATGTAGTTCTCCAAGTTCCGCCGACGCGGTGTTCCACCTCATAGAGGCACAGCGAAACACCGCACTCGGCAAAACGATACTTCGAGCCGTCAATGCCCGTGTTGCACCAGCCGCTGGTTGCTAACCTCTCCGCTCACGACGCATCACGAGCGACCGTCACCTTCGGGTGGGGGTCCGGCAACCGGGGAGGAAGCCCCACGGTGCCTTCCCGCTTCGGCGGGGATGTGGCCTGGTTCACCCAGGCAACGAAGCTTCCTCGTGCGGCGTCGCCAACAGGCTCGACACCACGAAGGAGGATCACCATGACCGGGCACCCTCGCCCTGGCCGCCCACACCCTGCCTCGGGTGCCTTCATGCCCGGTGATCCTGCTGGCAGCCGCAAGTTCTTCACCATCCCGCCCGAGCGGCCGTTCGCCCTCGACGGCGGCACCACACTGCGGGGCGTCACCACCGCGTACGAAACGTGGGGCACGCTCAACAGCGACGCCTCCAACGCCGTGCTGTTGTGCCACGCCTGGACCGGCGACAGCCACGCCACCGGCCCTGCCGAGGCTGGCCACCCCACGCCCGGCTGGTGGGAAGGCATGATCGGCCCCGGCCTGGCCATCGACACCGAGCGCTGGTTCGTGGTGTGCCCCAACGTGCTCGGCGGGTGCCAGGGCAGCACCGGCCCGGCGTCGCCACACCCCGACGATGGCCGTCCCTACGGCAGCCGCTTCCCGGTCATCACCATTCGCGACATGGTGCGTGTGCAGGCCCGCCTGGCCGACCACCTCGGCATCAAGCGGTGGCACGCAGTGGTGGGCGGCTCCATGGGCGGCATGCAAGTGCTGGAGTGGGCCATCACCTACCCCCAACGAGTCGGCGGCATTGTGCCCATCGCCACCTGCGCGCAGGCCACCGCCCAACAGATTGCGTGGGGCGCCATCGGTCGCCGTGCCGTGCAACTCGACCCGCGGTGGCGCGGGGGCGACTACTACGACGCACCCGAAGGGGACGGCCCGTGGCAGGGGCTGGCGGTGGCGCGGATGGTGGCCCAGGTGACGTTCCGCAGCGACAACGTGTTTACCGACCGGTTCGGCCGCGAACTGGCCGACGGCGCCACCCTGGGCGACGGGCTCGACCTGTGGCAGCGATTCGAGGTGGAGCGCTACCTCGACTACCACGGCGACAAGCTGGTGCGCCGCTTCGACACCAACAGCTACCTCATCATTGGCAAGGCGATGGACCTGCACGACGTGGGCCGTGGCCGTTCAGGGCTGCTTGCCGCGATGGCTCGTATCACCTCACCGACGCTGGTGATGGGCATCTCCAGCGACATCCTCTACCCGAGCTACCAGCAGCGCCAGATCCACGACCTGTTGCTGTCGGGCGGCACCAAGAGCGAGTACCTCGAGATCGACTCGCCCCACGGACACGACGCGTTCCTCATCAACCTCGATCAGGTCGGCCCGCCGGTGGCACAGTTCTTGGCTGCACTCCCGCAGCCGTAGCACGGCGCTTCAGAGAGTCAGCGGTTGCTGCGTCGAGCCAGTGCGTCGTCGAGTACCGGAATGCAGCGACTCTTCATCGGCAGGCGTAGCGCCATCTGGTCGACGTGGAGCACCCCGTCCTTGATGAGGCGCGCCAGGTAAACGTGGGTCTTCTTGGGCAGGTCGTCGGTCTTGGCGATGAGCACCCACGTGGAGCGGTAACGCCGCCGGGCGCCTCGGCGGCCAGCGATGGCGAGGGTGCCATCGTCGAGCACCACCACCTGCACCTCGCGCATGCGGCCCACCGGTTCGTCGAGCGAAATGATCTGCGAGTTGCACATGAAGCGACGCCCGTCCTTGCTCGACCAATGGGGGTCGATGCGGTACCCGAGGTACCACATGCCGACCAACACCCCCACGAACAGCACGGTCCACACAATGTCCACCGGCACAGCTTGGCTGATCTGCAACGCCGCCGCACACCGCGTAGGGAATCTGGCCTCATCGTGCGACACTGTGGGCCGTGCGGTTCGCGGACATCGACCATTGCGCAGGGGTGGCGGAGTGACCGCTCGTTTGTCGTCATCGCCGTTCCTCCTGGCTGAATCGTTCAACGACCCGGAGAACGCCCGCATCATCTACCTCGCCGCTGGCGCCCTCGTGTTCATCGCTGTGGCGCTGTCGGTAGGCACCGTGCTGTGGTGGCGAAGCAGCAAGACCGAGCACCCCGCGCTCGGCCCGCTGGAGGTGATGGGTAGCCGGCGGTGGTGGCGCAGCGACTACAACGAGCGAGTGCGCCGACTTTCGGAGGCCCGCCCCGAGGGTGCCGAAGCAGCAGCCGTCGACGATCCCGCTCCGGAACCTGTCGACCTGCAGTCGCTCGTGCGCGACGCACACGACGGCTACGACGACCTGCTCGACGACGACGCCCGCGCAGCCAAGCAAGCGGCCGCTGAGGCCGCGAAGGTCGCCGAGGCCGCCAGCGAGGGGGTTGAGGCTGTCGAATCGCCGGAGCCGTCACCCGAGTCACCGGTTGCCGCGGGTACGCCGCTGCCTTCCGCTGTCACGTTGGCCGACCTCACGGCCGCAGCACATCGTGTCGAACCCGGTGTGGACGACGCTGATGCGCCCGACGACGGAACGCCGAGTGGCGGTTCGCCGATCGACCCGCTGCTGCGCGGCAACGGCGCAGGTCGCTGAGGCCTCCGTCGGGCGCCGCATCGCCTGCCATAGCAGCGATCCGACTCGTTGCCGAGGGCGTGGAGGAGAATCAACGTTGTGATCGCCCATCGCCCTCGCTAGATTTCAGCCCGCATTACGCGGACGTGGCTCAGCTGGTAGAGCATCACCTTGCCAAGGTGAGGGTCGCGAGTTCGAATCTCGTCGTCCGCTCAA
>DMQJ01000476.1 GCA_003455715.1 Acidimicrobiaceae bacterium
GCAGCGCACGCATGCACGCGCCGAAAGCCCCGACCCCGGGCAGCACCACGGCGTCGGCCGCAGCGGCCACCACAGGGTCGGCGGTGAGGCGCGCATCGGCACCGCAGTGCACCAGTGCTCGCTCGGCCGATCGCAGATTGCCGATGCCGTAGTCGAGCACGGCCACGACGGGTTGGCTCACAACACACCCTTCGTGCTGGGTACCTGTGTGCCCTCCACTCGCACCGCATCGCGCAGGCAGCGGGCCAAGCCCTTGAACGCCGCTTCGATGATGTGGTGCACGTTGGTGCCGTGGCACAGGCGCACGTGAAGGGTGATGCCCGCCGCGGTGGCGAAGCTGTGGAACGCGTGCTCGGCCAACTGCGGGTCGAAGGGCGGGTTGCCCAGCGGGAGCACCTCGGGCATGGGCACGTTCCATACCACGTACGGGCGGCCGCTGAGGTCGAGCGCGATCTCCACCAGCGCCTCGTCGAGCGGGTACAGCCCGCTCGCGAACCGGCGCACCCCAGCCTTGTCGCCGAGCGCCTCGCGGAAGGCTTCACCGAGCGCAATGGCGACGTCTTCCACCGTGTGATGACTGTCGATGTGGAGGTCACCCTCGGCCTCGATGCGCAGGTCGAACCCGCCGTGCTTTCCGATCTGCTCGAGCATGTGGTCGTAGAACGGCAAGCCCGTGCGCGCGTGGGCCGACCCGGAACCATCAAGGTCGATCGACAGGGAGATCGACGTCTCCTTCGTGACCCGGTTGCGGCTGGCTGTACGGCTCATCACACCACCTCGGCAAGTGCTGACAGGAACAGGTCGTTCTCCTCCGGCGTGCCGACCGTGATGCGCAGGCAGTTGTCGAGGCGGGGCCACGACGAACAGTCGCGCACGAGCACGCTGCGATCCACCAGACCCTGCCACACCTCCCTGCCGGATCGGCGTCGAGGACGGAAGAGCAGGAAGTTTGCACCGCTGGGAAAGACGTCGACATCCATCGACCGCATCGCAGTGGCCAGACGGTCGCGCTCGGCGACGATGGCGTGCACACGGGCTTCCATTTCGCCAGCGAAACGCAACGCGAGGCGGCCGGCGATCTGCTTCGCCGCATCGAGGTGGTACGGCAGCGTCACCTTCTCCAACTCGGCCACCAACCACGCCGGGCCGAGCAGATAGCCAAGGCGGGCCGCCGCCATGCTCCACGTCTTGGAGAACGTGCGAGTGACCACCAGCGGCGTTGCTTCGTCGAGCAGGCTGGCCGCCGACCACGACGCGAACTGACCGTATGCCTCATCGACGACCAGCAAGCCGGGCACCGACCCCAGCGCGGTGCGCACAAGTTCGGCAGGTTCCTCCAACCCGGTGGGGTTGTTGGGCGAGCAGAGGAACGTGACGGTGGGCTGCGCGGCCGCAACGACTCGCTGCAGTTCGGCCGGGTCGAGGGTGAAGTCGGCTGCCCGCTCGCCCTCCACCACCGTTGCCCCGGTGAGGCGCGCGATATGGCCGTGCAACTGGTAGGTGGGCTCGAAGGTGGCCACGGTGCGCCCGGGCCCGGCGAAGGTGAGCAGCAGGGTCTGCAGCACCTCGTTGCTGCCGTTGGCAGCAAAGACATGCTCAGGACCCACGCCGTGTAGCGCACCAATGCCTTCACGCAGTGCACGCGCTGAGCGGTCGGGGTAGCGGTGCCACTCCACGCGGCTCAACTCCGCGGCGAACGCGTCGCGCCACGCGGGCGGAGGAGGGAATGGCGACTCGTTGGTGTTCAGCCGTACGCGCACCTCGACCTGCGGCGAGTGGTAGCCCTCCATCGCTCGAAGGTCGTCGCGCACAGGTACTCGGGTCACGAGGGTTCACCCTACCGACGCGCCAGACTGCGGGCCATGTCGTTTGACACCGCCGCCACGCTCGCCGTCATGGCCGACCATCTCGACCGTTACCACGAGCAGGTGGGCGACTTCCTGCCCGGCTATCAGGCCGACGAGCACGCCGACGTGGTGAGTGCGCTCGTGGAGTTGGAGCGCGCCCTGCGCACGGCCAGCCGCCTGGCGCGACGCGCCGCCAAGTTGGCCGCAGCGGGCCACTGAACCGGCTGACCGCAGCACCACCTCGGCCGAAAAAGCGGCGACGGCCCCTTGCGGGGCCGACGCTCATGCAATGCCAGGCGGCGGATCCCGGCATCGCCCGCAAACCAGGTGGCGGGAACCTGGTTGGTGTCCTCACTCTACACCGTGAGCGCCATCATGCAAGCCAGCACCCTACGTAGGGTTCTTGATCTTGCGTTGATGTTTGCGTGGGAGTTGCGACGAAGGGCACAGGAACTCCAACGCGCAGACGTCGCACGCCGGCTTTCGGGCGTCGCAGACACGGCGACCGTGGAGAATGATGCGCAGGCTGAACTCGCCCCAACGCGACGGTGGTAGGTACCGACCAAGTTCGGCCTCGACCTTCACCGCGTCGTCGAGCGTGGTGAGCCCAAGGCGCTTGCTGAGCCGCAGCACATGCGTGTCGACAGGCAACCCCGGCAGCCCGAATGCCACGCTACGAACAACATTGCCGGTCTTGCGGCCCACCCCGGGCAAGGTGACCAGATCGTCGAGGGCGGTGGGCACCTCACCGCCGAAGCGATCGAGCAGCCCCTGCGCCATGCCGATGAGGTTCTTCGCCTTGCTCTGGTAGAAGCCAGTGGACCGGATGATGTCCTCCAACTCGCCTGGCGGCGCGGCAGCCAACGACGCCGCGTCGGGGAACCGTGCAAACAGCGCCGGGGTCACCATGTTGACGCGAGCATCGGTGCACTGGGCCGACAGGATGGTGGCCGCGAGCAACTCGAACGGGTTGCGATGATCGAGTTCGCAGATGGCTTCCGGGTACTCGTCGGCCAGCAGTCGGTCGATGGCCACCGCTCGACCCTTGGCTGTACGCGGTACTCCCATCGCCCCGAGGCTAGGGCATGGGAGGGCACTAGCCTCGAACGAATGAGAACCGCTCGCATCCTGCACCACGTGAGCGACGCCGACCGCCGCGCTGTGCTCGGCCTTCTCGCCGCGGGCGGCACCAGTGGCCGACTCGACGACCTGCTGGTCACCGACCTCTCCCACGGCCCGCGCGATGGCTTCGTCGCCGTCGTTGCCGAGGTCGACGGCACCACGGTGGGCTACGCCCAGGCTTCCATGGGAAACGACGGTTACGTCGTCGGAGTCATCACCGTCGATGGCGCCGACGAGTCTCCCGTACGACTGCTGGCCGAGTTGCTCGGGGCACTGCCCAGTGGGGCTGAGGTCACGTGGTGGCCCGCCCCCGACGACCCTGTCGACGCCACCGCGATCGGTCTCGCTCCGGGGCGCCGCCTGCTCCAGATGTCGGTGCCACTCCCGCTCGCTGCCCCGTCGCCCTACGCCGCCTCCGAGCTGGCGCTCCGGGCATTCCGCCCCGGCATCGACGACGAGGAGTGGCTCGCGGTCAATAACGCTGCCTTTCATTGGCATGGCGAGCAAGGCGGCTGGGATCTCTCCACCCTGCACCAACGGCTCCAAGAGCCGTGGTTCCGCCCAGACGGGTTCCTGTTGCACCATCGCGGCGGGCGGCTCGCTGCGTTCTGCTGGACCAAACTCCACGATCCCGACGACGACCTCGCCGCAACGATCGACGGCGAGATCTACGTCATCGCCGTGCACCCCGACTTCCACGGACTGGGCCTCGGTCGGGCGCTCACGGTTGCCGGGCTGCAGCACCTTCATGCCAGCGGGGCCACCCACGGCATGCTCTTTGTCGACGCGGCCAACGAGCCGGCCATCGCGCTGTATCGGTCGCTGGGCTTCGCTGTGCGCCGTACGCTCCAGGCCTACCAACGACCGCCAGAGGAACGTTCGTCATGACCACCACTGAACCACTCCCCCGCTGGGACGTCTCCGACGTGCATGCGTCGTTCGATGCACGATCGTTCACCGACGCAATGGAACAGCTCGGCGCCGACGTGGCCCGCCTCGAAGCGCTCTTCGAGCAACACGGCATTCGCGCCACCGAGCCGCGCCCGGTCACACCCGACGACGGTGCCGCCGCCGACGAAGTGGTGCGCGCCCTCAACCACTTCCACCACCACGCCGACATCACCGAGGCCTACGTGGCGGCCACCACCACCACCGACACGTTCGACGAGCGCGCCGAGGGCATCGAGGCCGAACTGCAGATCACCCTCATGCGCGCCCGGCCGCTCACGGCCCGGCTCGCAGAGTGGGTGAAGGCGCTCGGGGTCGACAAGCTCGCCACCGTCAGCACGGAGGTCGCCGAGCACCGCAACCCCCTCGCCAAGCTGGCGGCACGGGCCGACCATCAGATGAGTGAGGCCGAAGAAGGCCTCTATGCCGAGCTGATGGCCACCGGTTCGGCGGCCTGGTCGCAGCTCCAGTCGGTGGTCACCTCGCAGCTCACCACCACCGTGGCGCTGCCGTCAGGCGCCGAGGTGCTGCCACTCACCGCCGTTCGTGGCCTCGCCACACACGCCGACGAAGCGGTACGAAAGGCTGCCTACGACGCCGAGATGGCGGCCTGGCCAACCGTCGCCGCCGCGTGCGCCGCAGCGATGAACGGGGTGAAGGGCGAAGCCAACGTGGTGAACCGCCGACGCGGTTGGGAGTCGCCACTCGATGCGTCGCTCTTCTCCAACAGCGTCAGCCGGGCCACCTTCGACGCGATGCAGGCAGCCGTCACCGACTCGCTTCCCGACTTTCGCCGCTGGATGCGGGCCAAGGCGCGCCTGCACGGCCACGAGGGCGGGCTGCCATGGCACGACCTGTTCGCGCCGCTGCCATTCGCCCCCGCCGAACTGTCGTGGCAGGAGGGCCTCGACGTGGTGCGCCGTGCGTTCGCGTCGTACAGCGCGCCACTCGCCGGGCTGGTCGACCGCGCCGTCGACGGTCAGTGGATCGACGCCGGGCCGCGCCCCGGCAAGGTTGGCGGCGCCTTCTGCATGCCGTTCGTCGACGACCGTTCGCTGGTGTTGCTCAACTGGAGTGGCAGTGTCGATGCCGCGCAAACCACAGCGCACGAACTCGGGCACGCCTACCACAACACCCAACTCGCCCACCGCACGCCGCTGCAACGAGCGGTGCCGATGGCCCTGGCCGAGACCGCCAGCATCTTCTGCGAAACACTGGTGGTGGAGGAAGGCCTGCAGCGCTTGGAGGGGCGCGATCGCCTCGCCCTCCTCGATGTCGACCTGCAGGGGTCCAGCCAGGTGGTGGTCGACATCCATAGCCGGTTCCTGTTCGAGACCGAGGTGTTTGCCCGTCGCCAGCGGCGCACGTTGGGCGTCAGCGAGTACAACGACCTGATGCGCCAAGCCCAGGCCGACGCCTACGGCGACGGGCTCGATCAGGCCACCGCCCATCCCTACATGTGGGTGCTCAAGCCCCACTACTACGGCTCGCACTTCTACAACTGGCCGTACACCTACGGGCTGCTGTTCGGGCTCGGCCTGTTCGCCCAGTACCGCAACAACCCCGACCAGTTCCGCATCCACTACGACGACGCGCTGTCGCGGGCCGGCACCGACACCGCGGAAGACCTCGCTGCCATCTTCGGCTTCGATGTCACCCAGCGCGCATTCTGGGACGCCAGCCTCGATGTCATCCGCAGTCGTATGGCCGCGTACGAAGCGCTCGCCGCCGAGGTGGCATGACCACCCGCTACCAGCCGTCGCGAGATGAATTCGCCGCGCTACTGGCGGGTGAGCCGCGCTACCGGCTCGACCAGGTGTGGCAGGGGCTCTACACCCAGCTGGCCGAGCCCACCGACATCACCACCGTGCCCAAGGCGTTGCGCGAACGGTTGGCGGCCGAGCTGCCAGCGGCGCTCACGCAGGTGGTTCGACGGGTGAGCGACGGGGGCGACACGGTGAAGTACCTGTGGGCGCTGCACGACGGCAGCCGCATCGAGACGGTGCTCATGCTCTACCCCGACCGTGTCACCGTGTGCGTCAGCAGCCAGGCCGGGTGCGCCATGGCCTGTGGCTTCTGCGCCACCGGGCAGGCCGGCTTCACCCGTCACCTCACCGTCGGCGAGATCGTCGAGCAGGTGGTGGTGGCCGGTCGCGAGGCCCGAGCCATGGGGCGCCGCCTCGCGAACGTGGTGTTCATGGGAATGGGCGAGCCGATGGCCAACGAGGCGGCCGTGTGGGCGTCAGTCGAACGCATGCACGGCGCACTCGGGCTGTCGGCGCGGCACCTCACCATCTCCACCGTGGGCCTGGTGCCGGGCATTCGCACGCTGGCCACCCGCCCGCTGCCGGTGAACCTTGCGGTGTCGCTGCACGCGGCCAACGACGAACTGCGCAACGAACTGGTGCCCATCAACAAGCGCTATCCGCTCAATCAGTTGATGGAAGCGTGCGCCGCCTACCTGGCGGCCAAGGGCCGACGCCTCAGCTTCGAGTGGGCCCTCATCGACGGCGTCAACGACCGGTCGAGCGACGCCACCGAGTTGGCGCGGTTGTGCCGTCGGTTCCGTTTGCCCGCACACGTCAACCTCATCCCGCTCAACCCCACCCCTGGTTACCCCACGGTGGGTTCGCCACTGAAGCGGGTGCACGAGTTCCGCGACCAGTTGGTGAGCCTCGGCGTGAACGCCACCGTGCGGCGCAACCGGGGCACCGACATCGACGCGGCGTGCGGCCAGCTCGCCGCGGGTCAGCCCGTGTCGGTGCCCTCAACGGGTCGCCGCAGTGGGGCGGCACCTCCTGCTACGACTGCTGCAAGATATTCCGCAT
>DMQJ01000433.1:0-5881 GCA_003455715.1 Acidimicrobiaceae bacterium
CTGCAATGCGCCGGGCGTGAAGCCGGCCTCGTAGGCAGCGATGCCTTCGGCGTCGAGCGGGCGGTAGGCCTGGTTGTGCGCGGGCTTCCACCACACCGGGTCTGCCGTGTGCCAGCGCTCCATACGCAGCTGCCGGCGCAGGACCTTGGAGGTGGCGGTCATCGGCATGCTCGGCGAGACGCGGATGAAGCTCGGCATCCACTTGGTCCCGAAGTCGGGCTGTCGGGCGAGGAAATCCTCGAATGCGGCGGGGTCGAAAACAGCCTCTTCGCGCAGCTCGATTGCCGCCATCACGCGGTCGCCGACGGCGGGATCCGGCACCGCATAGATGCCGGCGAGCACCACGTCGGGGTGGCGGATGAGCACTTCCTCGATCTGTGCCGAGGCGATGTTCTCGCCGTCCACCCGCAACCAGTCGTCGTCCCGCCCGGCGAACCAGAAGTAGCCCTGCTCGTCACGGTAGGCGAGGTCGCCGCTCCAGAAGATGCCGTTGCGCACCCGCTTGTGGCTGGCGTCCGGGTTGTTCCAGTAGCCCTCGAAGCCTGCTGCGCCACGTGTGTTGACGAGTTCGCCGATGGCCTCGTTGGGGTTGAGCAATTGCCCCTCGAGGCCGAAGCGCGCGCGTGGGCATTCGGCGCCGGTGGCCGGGTCGAAGACCGCGACGCCGTCCTGGTTGGGCAGGCCCAGGCAGCCGCGCGGCATCCCGGGGCGGCGCGAGATCGAGATCCCGCCTTCGGTCGAGCCATAGCCATCGATCACGGTGCAGCCGAAGCGCCGTGCAAAGCGTTCGACGTCGTCGTTCGCCCCTTCGTTGCCAAGCACGACCCGCAGCGGGTTGTTGGTGTCGTCGGGCTTCTCGGGCGCGGTGAGCAGGTAGGCGAGCGGCTTGCCCACATAGTTGAAGTGCGTCACCCCGTAGCGGCGTACGTCGGGCAGGAAGGCCGACACCGAGAACTTGCGGATCACGGTCGCCGAGCCGGCGCTGAGTGCGGGCAGCCAGCCGGTGTTGATCGCGGCGGCGTGGAACCAGGGCATGGTCACGTAGCTGACCGTGTCCGGCCCGTGCCCGCAGTGCTGCGCGATGGTTCGCGTCAGCGTCGCGATGCGGCCGTGCGAGCAGATGCAGGCCTTGGGCGCGCCGCTTGAGCCAGAGGTGAAGATCAGCATGAAGATGTCTTCGGGGCGGACCTGCACCGCAGGCAGCGGCGCGCCAGCATGCGCGGCGAGGGCGGCGCGACCGGCCGTGCTGTCGACGTTGAGGATGCGCTCGATGCCGCAGTCCAGCGCCAGGCCGGCGAGCGCTGGCAGCCAGGCGTCCTGCGTGATGAGCAGCTGGCAGTCGGTATGGTTGATGTCGCGCGCGAGGTCTGCGCCGCGGCGGGTCGCATTGATCCCGACCATGGTCGCGCCGGCGAGTGCGCAGGCGCCGATCCACAACGGGAACTCGGGCACGTTGTCGAGCAGGATGCCGACGTGGAAGGGGCCTTCGCGCCGATTGCTGAGCAGCCAGGCTGCGCGCTGGGCGCACAGGGCGACGAACTCGCGATACGACCAGCGCTCGTCGCCGTACAGCAGCCCGGTGTTGTCGTCGTTGGCGCGGGCGCGCACGAACTCGGCAATGGTTTTCATCGCGCCAGCCTCAGGCCAGAACGCCGCCGTCGACCTGCAGGATGATGCCGGTGCTGTAGCTCGACGCATCGCTCGCCAGATAGAGCGCGGTGGCTGCGACTTCCTCCGGATAGCCGACGCGCTTGAGCGGGTTGATCTTCATCATGTCGGCATAGCGCTGCGGATCGTTCAGCGTGTGGTCGCCCATCGCCGTCTTGATCACCCCGCAGGAGATCGCGTTTACCCGCACGCCCTGGGGTCCGAGTTCGCGGGCGAAGCAGCGGGTCATGGCGTTGAGCGCGGCCTTCGAGATGCAGTAGGCGGCGATCTCGGGCTGGGCCATCAGCGCCGAGGTCGTGCTGATGTTGACCACGCTGCCGCCGCCGCGCGCGGCCATGCGGCGGCCGATCTCGGCAGTGAGGAAGAATGGGCCCTTCAGATTGACGTCCATCACCTTGTCCCACAGCGCCTCGGTGGTGTCGACCATGGATTCGACGTGGGGCGGGCTGATCCCGGCGTTGTTGACCAGCACGTCGACATGCCCGAATCGCTCGCAGGCCGCTGCCACCAGGCGCTCGCGATCGTCTTCCAGCGAGAGATCGACAGCAACGGCCACGCTGCCAGGCAGCGCTTCCACCAGTTGAGCGAGCCGCTCGGCACGGCGGGCGGCCACCACCACGTTGGCTCCTACGGCGTGCACCACGCGGGCGAACCGCTCGCCCAAACCAGATGATGCGCCGGTGACGACCACCGTGCGGCCATCGAGCCGGAACAGGTCGAGCGGGTTGCCGACAGTGGACGGACGGGGGCCTGGTGCGGTGCTCATGGTTGAGATTCTGTGACATTCACTGCAGTTGGAAGAATTCCTTCCGAAAAAGTGCACGAACGTCGCCGCCGCAACGTCTGTACTCACATGAGCGCCACACACCACTCTCCCCTCTCCCGAGCAACCTCCACCCGCGCCGAGCGCGCCGCCGACGGTGAGTTCGACTGGGGTGCCCAGATTCGCCTCGGCGTGGTGCTCAGCGTGGTCGCTGTTGTCGTCACCGTCGGGCTCGCCGGGCGAGTCGCCGAACCCGTGCTGGTGATTGGCCTGTTGGTGGTGGCATCGGTGCTCGCCTGGCGTCGAGTTCCGGCAGTCGCTCCGGCGCACGTCCGCAAGCGGTAACGACTCGAAGCCGACCGTGTGCAACGATGCGGCGATGAGTCGCCCATCGGCAACCGTCGTTCTCGTTCATGGCGCCTGGCACGGCGCCTGGTGCTTCGCCGCACTGCAAGATGCGCTCGACCAGCGCGGCGTTCCCTCCTACGCCATCGACCTCCCCGGCCACGGCACCTCCACCGCTCCCCTCTCCGACCTGCACGGCGATGCTGCTCATGTCGTTGCGGTGCTCGATCGACTCGCCGCGCCCTCTGTGCTCGTCGGCCACAGCTACGGCGGGGCGGTCATCTCCCACGCAGCAGCCGGTCGCGCCGACGTCGGCCACCTCGTGTACCTGGCAGCGTTCGCTCTGTACGGCGGCGAGAGCGTGATGGGCTTCCTCGCCGGCCAGCCTCGTGCCGAGGTGGCGTTGTCGGCAGCAATGCGACCCGGCGCCGACGGCTGCTCGGTGCTCGACCCGGTCGCGGCGGTGCCCGCCCTCTACGGCGACTGCGATACCGCGGCGGTGGCTGCCGCAGTGGCCCGCCTGTCGCCGCAGCCGATGTCGACCATGACCCAGGAGGTGCATGGCGACGCGCTCGTCACCGTGCGGTCCACCTATGTGCGATGCCTGCGCGACGCGGCCGTACACCCGACGCACCAGGCCACGATGGCAGCCCGTTGCACGGCCTCCATCGACCTCGACTGCGACCACTCGCCGTTCCTGTCACGCACGGCCGACATCGCCGATCTCTTGGCGGCGACGGCGCACGAGGTGGCGGCATGAAGGTTCGGGTGGGGTTCGGATTCGGTGTACGCACCACGCTCAACGACACCGGCTTCGGCGAGGTGGTCGACGCGCTGGAGTCGCTGCGATTCGACAGCTTGTGGCTCAGCGAACGCATCAATGGCAGCGCGCCCGACCCGCTCGTGGGCATGGCGTTCGCGGCCGGGCGAACCAAGCGGCTCAAGTTCGGGATGAGCGTCATGGTGTTGCCGGGTCGTAACCCGGTGGTTCTGGCAAAGGAGCTCGCCACGCTCGACCGTCTGTCGGGAGGGCGATTGCTGCCCGCGTTCGGGCTCGGCGCGGTCGACCCTCACGAGCAGCAGGCGTTCGGCGTCGAGCGCACGGAGCGGGCACGACGGTTCGACGAAGCACTGACGGTGCTGCGTGGCTGTTGGGAGCACGACGAGTTCACCCACCACGGCGAGTTCTTCCATTACGACACGCTGAAGGTGAAGCCCAAGCCCACCCAACAGCGACTCGACGTGTGGCTCGGCGGTATCGCCCCGAGTGAACTGCGCAGAGTGGGCCGCCTGGCCGACGGCTGGCTGCCCAGCTTCATCACCCCCGACGATGCAGCACGTGGCCGTGAGGTGATCGAGGCGGTGTGCGCAGAGTACGGCCGGGCCATCGACGCCGACCACTTTGGAGCCCTCATTCCGTACAGCATGGGTGCGGTTCCCGACGCCGTGCTGGCCGGACTTGCTGCCCGTCGCCCCGACCTCGCCGATCCGTCGGTGCTGGTGCCCCGCGGGTGGGATGCACTGCTGGCAACCATCGACCGGTTCGTCGCCGTGGGGACCACCAAGTTCGTGGTGCTGCCTCTCGTGGAGCCGACGACACCGGGCGACTGGGTAGCCCACCTGGAGGCCGCAGCCCCCGCCGTGCTGGCCCGCCAGACCTGAGACGCGGGCAGCGAGTGCCCGCCCCTAGGCGGGCACCGGAATGGTGTCGATCAGACTGAGTGCCTCCTCGGCCGGCACGGGCGGCGAGAACAGGTAGCCCTGCATCGTGTCGCACCCGAGGTCGCGCAACAGCGCGCACACCGCCTCGTTCTCCACTCCTTCGGCGACGACACGCAGGCCGAGGTGGTGTCCGAGTTCGATCACCGACGCAACGATCGCCCGGTCTTCCGGGTTGTTCTGCATAGCCACCACGAACCCGCGATCGATCTTCAACTCGCTCACCGGGAGATGCCCGAGCGACCCGAGGCTGGTGTAGCCCTGCCCGAAGTCGTCGAGGCTCACCACCACGCCCGCCGCGCTGAGCTCCTCGATCAGCAGCGTGGCGCGAGCCGGGTCGGTGGCGAACGACGTCTCGGTGATCTCCAGCACCAACCGGTGCGCCTTCACCCGGTGCGCCGCAAGCCGGTTGAGAATCCACCCCGGCAGGTCGTCGCGCAGGTTTCGGGCCGAGATGTTGACTGCCATCACCAACTGGGGTTGCGACCGGTGCCACGCCGACAGTTGGGCCAGCGCGGTGTCGACCACCCACTGGGTGAGCGGGCCGATCAGACCCGTGCTCTCAGCGATGGGGATGAAGTCGGCCGGCGGGATGAGGCCGCGCACAGGGTGTCGCCACCGCACCAGCGCTTCGAAGCCCACCACCTCACGAGTGACTGCGTCGACCTTGGGCTGGTAGTGCAGCACGAGGTCGCCGCCCGAGATGGCTCGGCGCAACTCGGCCACCAAACCCAGCCGCTGTGGGTCGAACTCATCGATGCCCGCGTGATACCTGACGATCGACGCTCGGGCCGCCTTGGCCGCATACAGCGCCAGATCGGCGCGCTGCACCAGTGCATCGGCGTGGTCGGCGTCTGAGGGCCACATGGCATAGCCGAGGCTGCACTCCGCGGTCACCGCCACACCACCGAGTTCCGCTTCCTGACCGACCGTGTCCTGCAGGCGTCGCAGAATCAACTCCACCGTCTCGGCTCCCACCCCAGGGAGGACGATGCCGAACTCGTCGCCACCCAGTCGAGCCACCGTGTCGCCGGGTCGCAGCACCGTGGTGAGGCGGTGGGCGACGATGCGCAGAAACTCGTCACCGTTGCGGTGGCCCAGCGTGTCGTTCACTTCCTTGAACCGATCGAGGTCGAGCACCACCAGCGCCACGTCGGTGCCGGCGCGCCCTGAGGCTGCCAGCGCAGAAGCCACTCGGTCGGCGTAGAGCACCCGGTTCGGGAGCCCGGTGAGCGGGTCGTGCAAGGCAAGGAACTCATTGCGCTGGCTCGTCGCCCGCAACCGTCGTCCCACACCCCACACGATCGTGGCGAGCACCAGCCACAGCGTGACCAGCCCCACCACCAAGGCAGTGCGCAATCGGCTCAGCGAGTCGTGCTGCTCCTG
>DMQJ01000433.1:6091-6315 GCA_003455715.1 Acidimicrobiaceae bacterium
GTGCTGCTCCTGTTCCAGTGGCGCCAACGGCACCGCCACCTCGACGGCGCCGAAGACGCGGCCATCAGTTGAACGGTGGATGGCCACGACCGACTCCACGGACTCCACCGCTGGCTCGCCCACCGTGGTGCGGGCAATCACGTGCTCGCCGCCGAGCGCAGCGGCGACGTCACCGGTCGCAAACTGACCCACCTGCTGCACCGCCGCCGGATCCAGGCTGTCGA
>DMQJ01000433.1:6526-6732 GCA_003455715.1 Acidimicrobiaceae bacterium
CCGCCGCCGGATCCAGGCTGTCGAACACGACGGAGCCGTCGGGCGCGTGCACGCGCAACTGCAGGATCGTCCCGTCGGCCACCAGACTGGCGACCGCCATCTGCAGCGACGTGCGCTCGCCGATGGTGAGCCCTTGGGTGAGGGTGCGGCCCGACAACTGCGGCTCGACGGCCGCGGCCGCGATGGTGGCAGCCTGAGCGCCGCCC
>DMQJ01000433.1:6927-7975 GCA_003455715.1 Acidimicrobiaceae bacterium
AGGCGTGTGCTCGAGCAACAGCCCGAGCCACACCACCGGCACGATCGTGGCCAGGGTGTACCCCGCCAGACGCCGCGCTCCCCGCCAGCCGACCTTCTCCATGACGCAGGGTCATCGGCGCATACGTGAGCGATCTTGAGGAAGTTGTGACAATCGCCCGGGTGCCCGGCCTGCAGAACTAGCCTGGGGAACAATGTCGTCGACGCGCCGCCTGGTGCCCAGGATTCTGGGCCTCACGGGCTGCATGCTGGCGGCCTCGGTGACGCTCCTGTGGCTCCTGCCCGGCCGCGACGAGGCGTTGCGGCCCACCGAGTGGTGGGTGGCCCTCATCATCGCTGGGGGCTTCGCTGTCGCCGAGCGGTGGGCGTTCCACTTCGAGTTCCGGCGTGAGGCCATCTCATTCTCTTTGTCAGAAGTGCCCACCGTGTTCGCGCTGCTCTACCTGTCGCCACTCATGGCTGTCGTCGTGCGCGTCGCGGGGAGTCTCGTGGTCATCGCTGTGCGGCGCGGCTCGAAGCTGTACAAGTTGGCGTTCAACGGCGCGCTGTTTGCCATCGAGATGGCCTTCGCCACCCATCTGTTGCGGTTCGTCACTGAGCGCACCGACCATCCCGCAGCAATGGTCGCTGCGCTCATCCCCGCCACCGCGATCTCCACCATCGCGGGGTCGGTGCTCGTCTCCACCGCCATCGCACTCGTGGAGGGCGGGTGGCTCGACCGGGTGCGCTCGGAACTGAGGTTGTCGTGGTGGATGGCACCCACCAACGCGTCCATCGGGGCGGCCACTGCGGCACCCACGCTGGTGTCGCCGTGGTTGGCGCCCGTCGCCATCGCCCCGTTGGCCGCCGGCTGGAGCATCGTGCGGGCCTTCGGGCGGCTCGAGCAACGCCACCGCGACCTCGATGCGCAACTGGGCTTCGTGCGCACGGTGGGCCAGAACCTCGGGCTCAGGCCTGTGGCGATGGCCGCCGCCGCCGAAGCAGCTCGGTTGCTCCGAGCCCGCGGCGCCGCAGTGCTCGTCTTCGATACCGCCGGCGACGCCGTTGCC
>DMQJ01000433.1:8301-8609 GCA_003455715.1 Acidimicrobiaceae bacterium
ACCCACTGTGGCGACCCCTCCTCACCGGCACCGGCGGGCTGCTGCTCGACAGCGACCTCCACCCGAGCGTCGCCCGACGCGCCGATGCCGCGCTGGCCACCATCGTGGTCGCCCCCATCCGCGACACCGATGGCATCATCGGCGCGTTCATCCTCGCCGGGCGGGAGGGCGCCGAGAGCCACTTCCGCCTCGTCGACACCGTGCGTCTCGGCACCCTCGCCGACCAACTCGCGCCGTCGCTGCGCAAGGCGCTCCTGCATCAACGCATCGAGTTCGAGGCACGACACGACGGCCTCACCGGCCTGCCC
>DMQJ01000433.1:8830-19458 GCA_003455715.1 Acidimicrobiaceae bacterium
CACGACGGCCTCACCGGCCTGCCCAATCGCTGGTCGTTCGAGGCATTGCTGGCCCACACCACCGCCACCACGCGTGCCTTGCCGCCAGCTGTGTTGCTGATGGACCTCGACCGGTTCAAGGAGGTCAACGACACCCTCGGCCACCACGCGGGCGACCTGCTGCTGCAGCGCTTCAGCGAACGCATCCGCTCCGCGCTCGGCCCCGACGATGTGCTCGCCCGTCTGGCCGGCGACGAGTTCGCCCTGCTGGTGCACGACACGCCCGAGGCCGTCGTCGAACTCGCCCGCCGCATGCTCGACGACGCACGCCAGCCGTTCACCATCGACGGCCTCGATGTGGTGGTCACCATGAGCGTCGGCGTCGCCCCGCTCGAGTTCGGCGACCTCGACGCGTCGCCGTTGCTGCGTCGGGCCGACATCGCGATGTACGCCGCCAAGCACCGGCATACGGGCGTCGAGTTGTACCGCGACGACATCGACCGCCGCACCCCAGCCCGGCTCTCGATGCTTGGCGACCTGCGCACCGCGCTCGACCGTGGCGACATGAAGGTGCACCTGCAGCCGAAGCTCGACCTCGAGACCGGTGTGGTGGTTGGTGTCGAGGCACTTGCGCGCTGGGCGCACTTCGCCCGCGGCACGGTGAGCCCCGACGACTTCGTGCCGGTCGCCGAGGAGACCGGGCTCATCAAACAACTCACCGATGTGGTGATGGACAGCGCCATCGAACAACTCAGCCGTCTCCATCGCACTGGTCACCACCTCGGTTTGGCGGTCAACCTGAGCACCCACGACCTGCTCGACGAACTGTTGCCCGATCGCGTGCAGCGACGACTCGACCGGTACGGCGTCGACCCCACGCTGCTCACGCTCGAGATCACCGAAAGCTCGCTGCTCATCGACGCACCGCGGGCCCGCAACACGATCGAGCGCCTCAACCGCACCGGTATCCGCCTCAGCGTCGACGACTTCGGCACGGGCTACTCCTCGCTGTCGTATCTGCGCCACCTGCCCGTCGCCGAACTGAAGATCGACCGTGGCTTCGTCACCAACCTCTTGTTCGACGAACAGGATGAGGTCATCGTGCGCTCCATCATCGACCTCGGCCACAACCTCGGTCTGCAGGTGGTGGCCGAAGGCGTGGAGACCGACGAAGTCCTTTCCCGGCTTCGTGGGTTCGGCTGCGACATGGCCCAGGGGTTCGGCGTGTGCCGACCCGTACCGTTCGAACAACTGCTCTCGTGGCTGGCTGCCACCCAGCACCAGAGCCGCCGCCGCGACCCGTTGCGCCCCGGCCACTGGCTCGACGACCCCGCCGGCTCGAACGAACCCTCTTGAAGATCGAACACATGTTCGTTTAGAGTGAACGGGTGGCCGTTCGCCCCACCATTCTTCACGCCGACCTCGATGCCTTCTACGCGTCGGTGGAACAACTGCTCGACCCGTCGCTGCGTGGTCTGCCCATCGCAGTGGGCGGGGGCGTGGTGCTGGCCGCCTCGTACGAGGCCAAGCGATTCGGGGTTGCGGGCGGCATGAGTGGGCACCGCGCCCGCCAACTGTGCCCGTCGTTGCGCTTCGTCGGTGGCCACTTCCGCGAGTACATGCGCCTCGGCGACGAGGTGATGACCATCCTCGGCGACTTCACTCCGTTCGTGCAGCGCATCTCCATCGACGAAGCCTTTCTCGACGTCACCGGCTCGCTGCACCTGTTCGGCCCGGCAGAGGTCATCGGGGCCGAGATCCGACGTCGCGTGCGCGAGGAGATCGGCTTGCCCATCTCCGTGGGCGCAGCGTCCAACAAACACCTCGCCAAGATCGCCTCGCAAGTTGCCAAACCCGATGGCCTCGTGGTGGTGCCGCCCGATGGCGAGGTCGACTTCCTCCACCCGCTACCGGTCGGCTTGGTGTGGGGTATCGGGCCCGTCACCCAGGCCAAGCTCGCCGAGCGGGGCATTCGCACCATCGGCGAGCTGGCGGCATCGACCGACGGTGCGCTGCGCTCGCTGTTGGGGGCGGCGCTCGGTGCCAAGGTGGGCGGGTTGGCTCGCAACGACGACCAACGCCGTGTTCGACCCGGTGGGCGGGCGGGGTCGGTGGGGTCGCAGTCGGCATTCGGGCGTCGAGAGGTGTCGGAGGAACTCGTGCGTGAGGTGGTGGGTGGTTTGGCCGATCGGGTGGCTGGGCGGCTGCGGAAGGGTGGGCGGGCGGGCCGCACCATCACCGTGCGCGTACGGTTCGCCGTGCCTGGGGCGCCGGGGCGGTCCATCACCCGCTCGCACACCGGTCCCGACGCCGTGTGCACCACCCTCACCTTGGCCGAGGTGGCCGAACGGCTGGTGTGGAGTGCCCTCGCCGATCATCCTTCCGAGCGGCACATTTCGCTGCTCGCCATCTCGGTGTCGAACCTGGTCGACCAGCCGGTGCTGCAGCTCGAGTTGCCGGTGGGCGAGCCCACTGCTGCCGACGAGACACCACGGCCTGGGTCGCCCGCTGGGTCGGCTCGCTGGGCCGTCGATCACTCCATCGATGCCGTGCGCGCGAAGTTCGGCAAAGGTGCAGTCGGCTACGCCCGGGTTGCGCTGGGCTCCCACCGCGATGTGCCCGACGAGTTCCGCGAACTGGTGGAGAAGCCGCCCTGACCTTCGGGCGCCGTGCCCGGATGCGATGCACCTGGCACACTGGCGCGATGCCTCGTCGTCGGCCAGCAACTCGGCGGCTCATGCAGGTGGGCATTGCCGTTGCCGCCATTGCCGTGCTCGTCGGCGCTGGTTGGCTCGTCGTGCGCGAGCGTGAGGCGCGGTATCGGCCCGACCTCGGCCCTGGTGAACGGCTGGGACTCGACGTGTCGCACTACCAGGGCGTCATCGACTGGCAGCGCGTTGCCAACGACGGCATCTCCTTTGCCTACATCAAGGCCACCGAGGCGGGCGACTGGGTCGACGACACCTTCGCCCGCAACTGGGAGGGCGCCCGCGCCGCTGGCCTCGAGGTGGGCGCGTACCACTTCTTCACCCTGTGCCGTACCGGGGGGGATCAGGCGGCGAATTTCCTGCGCACGGTTCCACCCGACGCTGATCTGCCGCCGGCGGTCGACCTGGAGTTTCCGATGAACTGCTCCGCCCGACCGGAACCGGCTGCTCTGCGGACCGAACTCGCCGTGTTCCTCGACACAGTGGAGCAAGCAACAGGGCGCACCGCGCTGCTGTACGTGGAGGACGAGTTCGACGAGGTGTACGGGGTGCTCGACGCGTTCCCCCAGCCAACATGGGAGCGAAGCCTGCGGACCCGCCCGTCCGACTCGCGTTGGGTCATCTGGCAAGCGAGCGACACGGCCCGCGTGGACGGGGTGAACGGCGGCGTCGACCTGAACCTCATGTCGACTCGCTGCTGTTGACCGACCGACCCAGAAATCAGCCCCGAAAACGGTCGGAACCCGCCACCAGGGCGGGTTCCGATCTTCTACTTCCTTGGCAGCCCGTACGGGATTCGAACCCGTGCCGCCACCTTGAGAGGGTGGTGTCCTAGGCCACTAGACGAACGGGCCAGGCTGCGTGCCCCGAGGGGCTATGTGCGCCCACCGGCGAGCCGGTGAACTGGTTGGGGTGCAAGGAATCGAACCCTGAATAACAGAACCAGAATCTGCTGTGTTGCCAGTTACACCACACCCCAGCGGGTTGTACCCCGAAGGGCGCAGTGAGTGTAGCAACGCCCTCGCCAACTCCCACAGGGCAAATCTCAACCGGTGAGCCACAGCAACCGGTCGAACCCGATCAACCAGCCGATCGCCACCCCACCGGCCTCTTTCATCTCCCGCCAGAACTCGTCACCGCCATCCACGGGGCTCGTGCGAGTAGGCGACACGTAGGCGGTGAGGCCCAACTCTTGGGCCACGAGCCGAATGCGCAGGGAGTGGAACGGGTCGCTCACCAGCAGCACCCGCCCGAACCCGCGGGCCACAAGTTCGTCGCGAGCCAACTCCAGCGAGCGGTAACTGGTGGCGCCCTCCACCTGCACGATGGCATCGGCGGGCACCCCGCGCTCCACCAGATACTGCGCCGATGCCTCTGCCTCGGTGAACCGGTCTCCCTGACGTTTGCCACCTGTGGTGATGACGAGCGGAGCCAGACCATCGGCCCACAGTTCCACCACGTGATCGAGCCGGGCCGCCAGCTGCGGCGACGGACGACCGTCGTACTGCGCGGCACCCATCACCACGATGGCGTCCACCGGACGGGCCTGGTCGCTGCGGCCCACGGAGTGCACCCACCACAGCGTGGCGAGGTAGTAGACGGCGAGCACGGCGACGAGCACGTAACCCGTGCGGCGAACTCTCCGCCACGGGAATGACCGGCCCGGGGATGACGGACTCGGCGTCGCGTCGATGTCGCCCGACTGGTCGGCAGGGGTGAGCGCCGACTCGGCCGCGGCGTCGTCGGTCACGCCAGGAGCGCTCCTGCTGCTCGCATGCGCCGCAGCGTCTCGTCGCGGCCAAGGCACTCCAACGACTCGAACAGGGGCGGGCCGACGGTGCGGCCCGTGACAGCCACGCGAACTGGCGCCTGAGCCTTCCCCAGCTTCAGCCCATGCGCCTCTCCGGCGGCTTCCAGCGCTGCCTTCAAGGCGTCGGCGTTCCACTCCGTGAGGCCCTCGTAGGCGGACGAGGCTGCGCGGAACACAGCGACAGCGTCGGCGGTGCCGGTGGCCTTGGCCCATGCCTCCGAGTCGATCGCGACCTCAGGCTGGAACAGGAAGTCGACCAGCCCGGGCGCATCGGCGAGGGTGACGCAGCGCGGCTGGATGTGCGGGGCCATTGCCAGGAAGACAGTCTCGTCGAAGCGATCGACGGGGTAGGGCGCGTCGGTCGCGGTGAGCCACGGCCTGGCCGCATCGAGGAACGCCCCCGGCGACATGGCCCTGATGTATTCACCGTTGAAGGCGGCCAACTTCTTGAGGTCGAAGAACGCCGGGGAAAGGTTCACATCGCTGAGGCGGAAGTCGGCCTCCATGTTGGCCCAGTCGGCGATCTCGCTGCCGCCCTTCGGCGTCCAGCCAAGCGTCATCAGATAGTTCACCATCGCCGCTGCCAGGTATCCCTCGTCGCGATACATCTCCAACGCCACTTTGTCGCGACGCTTCGACAGCTTCTTGCGCTGCTCGTTCACCAGCACCGGCACATGCGCCCACGTGGGTGGCTGATGACCGAGCGCCTGCCAGATCATCTGCTGCTTGGGGGTGTTGGGCAGGTGCTCCTCCGCCCGCACCACATGGGTGATGCCCATGCTCAGGTCGTCGACGACGTTGGCCAGGAGGAACATGGGGCTCCCGTTGCCGCGGAGCAGAACGAAGTCTTCGATGGTGGCGTTGTCGAAGGTGACCTCGCCGCGCACCTGGTCGTGCACCACCGTGGAGCCCTCGGGGACGCGGAACCGGAGCACCCGCCCCTCGCCGGGGCCGAGGCCCCGGTCGCGCGACCAACCCTGATAGCCCTGGGTTCCGTCGGCTTTGTTACGGGCCTCGATGTCGGCGGCGGTCATGTCGCAGTAGTAGGCGGCGCCCGCGGCATGCAGCCGTTGGGCCGCAGCCACGTGCTGCTCGGCGTAGTGACTCTGGAAGTAGGGGCCCTCGAAGTGCGGATCGTCGGCGTGAATGCCAATCCAGGCCAGCGCGTCGATGATGCCCTGCGTCCACTCAGGTCGGTTGCGGGCCTCATCGGTGTCTTCGATGCGCAGCACGAACGTCCCACCCTCCCGTCGCGCGAGCGCCCAGTTCCAGAGCGCGGTGCGCGCCCCGCCGACGTGGAAGAAGCCCGTAGGGGACGGTGCGAATCGGTAGCGAGGCCCAGTCATGCTCCGACGAGGCTACCCGTGCGCGACTGGCGGCTATCGTCCGGCTCCCGCCCCGAGATCGCTTTGCGTCAAAACCTCGGACCCAAGGCCCCAGGTCAGGGCCTGTCACCTTTTACGTAAAGGGGGTCTTAGGTCAGGAGGGCGAGGTTGCGGAGTTGGCGCACGGCCACCGAGAGGGTGGTGAGGTCGTGGGCGTCCACTCGGCGCAACTCGGTGAACATGGCTTGCGCGCTGGCCACCATTCGCTCGTTGGCCGCATGCCAGTCGTCGACACCACCGGCCAGCAGCGCGTCTTCGCACAGGTCGGCGAGCGCTGCCACTAGGTCGTCGCGGAGCGCCGAGCGCGCCTGAGTCTGCCAACGGGTACTACGTGGCAAGCTGCCCACGGCATCCCACAACCAGGTGAGGTCGAGCACATCGAAGACGTGCCAGTACACGCTGCTCACGGCTGCGAGGGCGGTGTTGCTGCGTGCCGCCAGGTCGATCATGTCGAAGCAGGTGTGGAGCAGCTTCCACTGGGCACTGCGTTGAGCGAGCTGCTCGGGCACACCAGCCGCTAGCCGCGACGCTTCGGCGGCAAAGCCTTCCTCACGCAGCCGCCCTCGCAGCGAACCCTCCAACCGCACCAGTTCCTGCATGCCGGGCCGGTAGGCGTCGACGGCGGCGGCAATGTCGAGCGGCAGCTTGCGATGGCGCAGCAGCCACAGCGTGGCGCGTTCGGCCATTGAGCGCAGTTCGAGGAACAGTTCCAGCTGCACGTCGAGCTTCACCGTTCCGGTGAGCGCATCGACCTGATCCCACAAGGTCGCCAGGTCGAGAATGTCGCGTGCCGCCACCCACGCTCGAGTGGTGTCGACCACACCGACGCCCGTCTCCTCGCCCATTCGATGGTCGAAGCTGATGCCCGACAGGTTCACCATCTGGTTGCCCACCACCGTGGCCACGATCTCGCGCCGCAGGCGATGAGAGCGGATGAGCTCCGGATAGTCGCGCTGCAGCCGCTGTGGGAAGTAGCGGAGCAGATCGGGTTCGAGGTACGGGTCGTCGGGCAGATCGCTGCGTACCATCTCGGTGACGTTGGCACTCTTCGTGTACGCCAGCAGTACGGCGAACTCGGGTGTGGTGAGGCCGAGCCCGCTGGCCTGCCGCTCGGCGATCTGGCGGTCGGTGGGCAGGAACTCGAGCGCCCGGTTGAGCCAGCCTTCGGTCTCCAGCAGGCTCAGGTAACGGCTGTGCACGTTCACCATTGGGAGGGCCTGCCGGCGGGCAATGGCGAGGGCCAGCGTCTGGGCGCGGTTGTCGTCGAGCACCAACTCCGCTACGTCGTCGGTCATCGACGCCAGCAGTTCGTTCCGGTCGGCGATGCTGAGGGCGCCGCTCTCGACGGCAGGTCCCAAGAGGATCTTGATGTTGACCTCGTGGTCGCTGCAGTCGACGCCGGCGGAGTTGTCGATGGCGTCGGTGTAGACGAGACCACCTGCGAGGGCGTACTCCACCCGGCCGCGCTGGGTGAAACCGAGGTTGCCGCCCTCCCCCACCATCCGGCAGCGCAGCTCCGCCCCATTCACCCGGATGCTGTCGTTGGCCCGGTCGCCGACGTCGGCGTGCGTTTCGCCGGTGGCCTTCACATACGTGCCGATGCCGCCGTTCCACAACAGGTCGACCGGGGCCCGCAGGATGGTCGACAGCAGATCGCTCGGCGCGAACACCGACTGTTCGGTTCCCAAGCGCTTGCACGCTTCGGGGCTGAGCTCGATGCTCTTGGCGCTTCGCGGATAGACGCCACCGCCCGCCGACATGACGGTGCGGTCGTAGTCGTCCCAGCTCGAGCGGGGCAGGTTGAACAACCGCTGCCGCTCGGCGAACGACTGGGCTGGGTCGGGGTCGGGGTCGATGAAGATGTGGCGATGGTCGAACGCGGCCACGAGCTTCACGTGGGGCGAGCGCAGCAAGCCGTTGCCGAACACATCGCCGCTCATGTCGCCCACACCCACCACGGTGAGCGAGTCGCGCTCGACGTCCTTGCCGAGAGCAGCCGCGTGGCGGCGCACGCTCTCCCATGCGCCGCGGGCGGTGATGCCCATCTCCTTGTGGTCGTAGCCGGCGCTGCCGCCGCTGGCGAAGGCATCGCCGAGCCAGAATCCGTACTCCGCGGAGATGGAGTTGGCGATGTCGCTGAAGGTGGCCGTGCCCTTGTCGGCTGCCACCACGAGATACGGATCGGGGTCGTCGTGGCACACCGTGTGGGGCGGCGCCACCAGTTCGCCATCGATGATGTTGTCGGTGAGATCGAGCAGGCCGGAGACGAACTGGCGATAGCACGCCACACCCTCAGCGCGAAACTCGTCGGTGCCCGGCAGCGGCGGCTTCTTCAGCACGAAGCCGCCCTTGGCTCCCGTGGGCACAATGACGGCGTTCTTCACGATCTGTGCCTTCACCAGGCCGAGAATCTCGGTGCGGAAGTCTTCGCGCCGATCGCTCCACCGCAAGCCGCCACGGGCAATGCGACCGTTACGCAGGTGCACACCTTCCACCCGAGGTGAGCACACCCAGATCTCGAACAGCGGGCGAGGCAGCGGCAAGTCGGGCACCTTGGCGGCGTCGAACTTGAAGGCCAGCACGTCGCGATGCCCGCCACCCGCCCCAGGACGGAAGGCGTTCGTGCGCACCGTGGCGTCGAGCAGCGCGAGGAAAGCACGCAACGTGCGATCATCGTCGAGGCTGGGAACCGCGTCGAGCGCGGTAAGCACTTCGGCGCGCAGTGCCCCGCACGCATCGGCCCGGAACTCACTCGAGCGAGCGGGGTCGAAGCGAGCCTCGAAGACGGCCACCAACAGCGCCGCGATTTCGGCATGCCGCGCCAGCGTCGCTTCGATGTACTGCTGGCTGAACGGGAAGCCGACCTGGCGCAGGTAGCGGCTGTAGGCACGTAGCACCTCCACCTGACGGGCAGTGAGCCCCGCAAGCAGCACCAACCGGTTCAGACCATCGACCTCGACATCGCCGTGAAACTCGGCCGCGAACGCTCGCTGCACTTCCGCTTGCATCGCCTCCGTCAGCACCAATGACTCGGGCACCTGCACCCCGACGTCGTGCACCCACACGTCGCGGCCAGCAAACGCGAAGTGTGCCGCCCGCTCGTCGATGGCCCGGAATCCGAGGTGATCGAGCAGTGGCAACAGATCGGCGATGGGCACGGGGGCACCACAGTGGTACACGCGGAATCGCCACTCGTGCGCAGCAGCCTCGTCGAAGTGCATCATCGCAGTGGCGACATGTTCGGTGGCGTCGTCGGGTTCGCTGGCCAGCCGGTGCACGATCGGGAGGTCGATCGATGCACTGTTGGGCCAGTTCAGCTCGTCGTAGCCTGCGGGCACCACCGGCAGCACCGCCGCCATCAACTGTGCCGCAGCGTCCAACCCGATGGTGGCGGCCAGCGCCGCCTCGGTGGCCACACGCCAGTCATCGGCCACCTGCCCGGCTTCACCTCTGATGCTCACGTCTTCCGTCCTTCCCGACGTCGTTGTCGCGAATCGCAAGTACGGCCAGTGTGCCACGGCGCCGGATAGCGTCGGGTCATGCGGCAGATCAACGTGCTCGGCAACGAGCTGCAACCGTGCTCGTACGACCCTCTCACCGGCTACTACCGCACGGGCTGCTGCGAGAACCATGGCGACGACCCAGGGTTGCACGTGGTGTGCGTGGTGTGCACCGACGAGTTCCTGCAGTTCTCGCAGTCCGTGGGCAACGATCTCAGCACGCCGATGCCGCAGTACGGGTTCGCAGGCCTCAGGGCAGGCGACCAGTGGTGCCTGTGCGCAAGCCGCTGGCAGGAGGCGCTCGAGGCTGGCGCGGCTCCGCAGGTTCGGCTGGCCAGTACGCATGTGTCGGCGCTCGAGTACTGCACGCTGGCCGACCTGAAGGCGCACGCGGTGGATGCGTCATGAGCGTCCGGGTCGAGCATGACGGCCCCGTGTGCATCGTCACCATCGATCGCCCCGAGGTACGTAACGCCGTCGACGGGCCGACGGCCGCGCTGCTGGCCGACGCGTTCCGAGCGTTCGACAGCGACGACTCGCTCTCGGTGGCGGTCCTCACCGGCGCCGGCGACACGTTCTGCGCCGGGGCCGACCTGAAGGGCATCGGCGAAGGGCGCGGCAATCGGGTGGATGCCGATGTGGCCCTCGACGGGCCCATGGGGCCGACGCGCATGCTGCTGTCGAAGCCGGTCATTGCTGCCGTGGAGGGGTTCGCAGTGGCTGGCGGGTTGGAACTTGCCATCTGGTGCGATCTGCGCGTGGCTGCCGCCGATGCCACGTTCGGTGTCTACTGCCGTCGCTGGGGTGTTCCGCTGGTCGACGGCGGCACGGTGCGGCTGCCGCGCCTCATCGGCCACAGCCATGCGCTCGATCTCATCCTCACCGGCCGCGGGGTGAGCGGTGAGGAGGCGCTGCGCATGGGACTCGCCAACCGCCTGGTCGAGCCGGGCACGGCCCTCGCTGCGGCGGTCGAACTCGCCCACCAGCTGTCTGCCCTACCGCAGGGATGCATGCGACGCGACCGGCAGAGCAGCTACGACCAGTGGGCGTTGTCGCTGCCCGACGCGTTGGCCAACGAGACCAAACTTGGCCTGGCCACCATCCGCAGCGGCGAGACGCTGGCCGGCGCGGCCCGATTCGCCGCCGGCGAAGGGCGCCACGGCCAGCCGGCCTGAGTGTCAGGCGGGGCCCGCGTCCTGCTCAGCGCCGCGCCAGGGCACCGCACGGTGCCCCAGCGAGCCGTGGC
>DMQJ01000198.1 GCA_003455715.1 Acidimicrobiaceae bacterium
GTTTCTGGGGCTGAATCGTTGCGGTTTCCGCAACGATTCAGCCCCAGAAACCCTCGTGAGAAGGATCAGCCCCAGAAGCAGCTAGGCGGCAGCAAGGAACTCTTGCCAGATGGCGGGGCCGTCGGGGTGGGCCATCACGCGCTGATGCAGCAACTCGCGCTGCACTTCGGCGACGAGCGCGGGCTGGTCGACGGTGGCCCAGCGCACGAGACCGCCCCAGAAGCGCTCGATGAGTTCGCGGCCGGGGATAGTGCCGCCGTCGATGGTGCGGAACGTGACCGCCTCGCATTCGCCGAGGTACAGGCGCAACGAGCGGACGTGGATGTCTTCGTCGGCTCGAATGCGGTCGATGATCTCGGCAGCTTCGTCGGCCTGAGCGCGGCGACCCTCGAACAGGTCGGGCGTGCGCAAGATGTCGATGCTGGCAGCGAAACCGATCTCGGCCCTGAACTCGATGACCAACAGGTTCATCAACAGCGAGAACAGACCCTCGATCTCGGGCGGCAACTCGGGCATGAAGCGAGTGCCAGCTTCGGGACGGGCGATGTTCTCGGGCGGGTCGACGTCGGGATACGCGCCCGCACCGAACGCAAGGTCGCGGGCAGCGAACCACATTGCGTCGTGGGCGCCGATGCCGGGCAGTTGGTAGAAGTGGTCCATCAGCAGCACACGGTCGAAGCCGGCTTCTTCGGCCGCCTTGGCCTGGGCAACCACGCTCGGGAAGATGGCAGCCGGATCGGCGCCGGGGTAGGTGAAGTTGGGGATCTGGTAGCCGAGGCGGGTCATGGTGGACTCCTGTCGAAGGTGAAGACTGCGGATGTCTGACATTTCGGAGTGAATATGTCAGCCAGCGCAGGCTGACACAATCGCACGAATGTGTCAAGCTGGTGTCGTGACACGCAGCGCCCGCGAAGAGACCGTGGCCGACATCTGTTCGGCCGCCATCGCGGTGTTCGGTGCTCAGGGTTTCGCCGGCACTTCGATGGCCGACATCGCCCGAGCAGCGGGCATGTCGCGGCCAGCGCTGTACCAGTACTTCGACAACAAGCGCGACGTGTTCACGTCGGCCTTCGTGCAGCTGTTCGAGCAGCACGCGTCGCGAGCGTTGGCCGAGCTCTCCGCGCCAGGCCCAGCCGCCGAACGGCTCGATGCATTTCTGCAGCGGTTCGACGGCGACTTGTGGCAACGGTTGGCCGCGTCGCCTCATGCCGACGAGTTGATGAGCGCGAAAGACGATGCGCTCGCCGCTGAGTTGGCGGGGGTGCGCACACGGTTGGCGGAGGGCTTGGCCACTTACCTCGCCCGACTGCGGCCCGGGCGCAGCGCGGCGGCCCGGCGCCAGCGCGAAGGCTGGGTCGACCTGTTGCGCATGTCGCCGTTGGGTTTCAAGGTCGACATCCCCTCCGTGGCCACGTACCGCCACCGGCTGAGCGCCTTGGCGCACAGCGTGGCCGCCGCTGTCTGCGAGGATCGAGTTCCATGAGCGACACGAACGACTTCAACCAGCGCGTCATCGACGAGTTCCGGGCCAACGACGGCGTGGTCACCATCCTGTTCGAGGGCGCACCCGTGATGCTGCTCACCCATCGCGGCGCCAAATCCGGCAAGGAGTACACCTGCCCGCTCGTGTACACACGCGACGGCGACCGCCTGGTGATCATCGCCTCCAAGGGAGGGGCACCCGACAACCCGCAGTGGTTCCACAACCTGGTGGCCAACCCCGACGTGACCGTGGAGGTGGGCACCGAGCGATACGCGGCCCGTGCCACCGTGGCCGAGGGCGCTGAGCGCGAGCGTCTCTACGCCGCCCAGGCCGCCGTGATGCCGTTCTTCAACGACTACGCCCAGAAGACCACTCGCGAGATCCCCGTCATCGTCCTCACCCCGGCCTGACCCGCACCTGACCCCAAAGTCGGCGCTCGCGCCGCACCTCACGCGGTCTCAACGCCAACAATGCCCGCCCCAACCCAAAGTTGGCGTTCATACCGCACCTCACGCGGTCTCAACGCCGACAAACGGGGGGTAGGGTCGGGGGGATGACGACGGTGGTGCTCACGGCGATCGGCGACGACCGGCCAGGTCTCGTCGAGTCGCTTGCCGGGCTGATTTCCGAGCACGGCGGCAGTTGGAATCGCAGCGAGATGGCTCGCCTCGGCGGCAAGTTCGCCGGCATCGTGGAAGCCACACTGCCCGACGAGGCCATCGACTCGATGCAGGCGGGCCTTGAGGCGCTGGCAGCAAAAGGCCTGCACACCACCCTCTCGGTCACCGACATCGCCGACGAGCCCGCGGGCGCGCGGGTGTTCCTGTCGATGGTCGGCACCGACCAGCCCGGGCTGGTGCACGCCGTGGCCAGCGCGCTCGCCGCCATCGGGGCCAGCATCGAAGAGTTGGGCACCGCCATCTCGGAAGCACCCATGGCCGGCGGCACGATGTTCGAAGCAACAGCTGTGGTGGTGCTGCCCGACGGAGTGAGCCTGCACGATGTGCGCGACCGCCTCGAAGCGCTCGCGAGCCATCTGATGGTCGACATCGACATCGAGGGCTAACCCACACGTGAAGACACCGAGCGCCCACCATTCATGGCGTCGAAGCGTCGGCCTCATGGTGGCGTTGGCTGCGGTGATGCCGTTCGTCGGGCGTGGGGTGGGCTCGTCGGCGGGGTCGACCTTTCACTTCGCACTCATCGGCGACCTGCCGTACACCAGCGCCGACTCGGCCAACATGCCGGCCTTCGTCGCCGACATCAACAACGACGCGCAGGTGACGTTCGTAGCGCATGCGGGCGACATCAAGAACGGCAGCACCACGTGTGCCACCACCGAGTTGCAGACACGGTTCGATCAGTTCCAGGCGTTCGACGACGCCTTCTGGTACACACCGGGCGACAACGAGTGGACCGACTGCCATCGCGCCACTCCAGCCTCCAACCCGCTCGAGCGCTTGGCGGCGCTGCGGGGAATCTTCTACCCGAACCCGGCGGAGACCACCGGCGGCACGCCTCGGCCGGTCGAGTCGCAGGCCTCCGACCCGACGCACTCGGCGTTCGTGGAGAACACGATGTTCCACGAGCAGTGTGTCACCTTCGGCGCCATCCACGTGGTGGGCAGCGGCAACGGCACTGAGGCGTGGGTGGGTGAGACCGCGTCGCAGACCCAGGAGCGTGAGGCGGCCGTGACTGCACGATCCGCTGCCAATGTGGCGTGGATCGACGAGGTGTTCGACACCGCCATCGCCAGGGGCAGCGAGGGCGTGTTCCTACTGATGCAGGCCGCTCCCTCGAGTTCGGCCCCGTTCAGCGCGGTGAGGACGAAGATCGTCGCCCGCGCGCAGGCGTTCGGTGGGCCGGTCATCGTCGCCCACGGCGATGGCCACGTGTACACGGTTACCCCCAACTACCTCGGCCTCACCAACGTCACCCGTTGGGAAACCTATGGCGCGACGGGCGCCACCAATCAGTGGATCAAGGTGGAAGCCGATTGCGACTCGCCATCGATCTTCAGCCACACGGTGGTCACCACCGGCAGCACACCGACCACGACCTCAACGAGCAGCAGCACATCGACATCGTCGACCACCTCCACCACCGTGCCCGCGCCCCTGCCGATCGGCGTTGCCACGGCCATCGAGCCCGCGGTGAGGGTCGACCTGACCACCACGACCGAGGGCTAGACACGGGCCCATCACCCTCCCGACGCGGCGAACTCCTGCCACTCCGCATCGGTCCAGTGACCACGGAGTTCGGCGGTGATGAAGTCGGCGGTCCATCGCACCATGTCGATCCACGGCAGGTCGGCCGACATCATCTCCGTGTAGGCCACGCCGTCGAGCAGCAGGGCCACGTCGCCCATCCCGACGGTGACCTCGGTGACGTCATCGCCTCCTCCGCCCACGTCGTCGACGCCGAGGGTGATGCCGAACCGCATCTCCACCATCATCAGGTCTTCGAGTTCCCAACGAGGCGCCCCTTCCCCGCCGAGCACCTGGTCGCTCATGATGCCCAACACGGTTGCCAGCGCGGCGCGGGCATCGCCCGTGAGTTCGATGGTCCGTGGCAGGTGCACGGGCCGATGCTGGCACGGTGGTGCATCGCCTGCTCGGTCGGGCGCGAGGATGACGCCATGAATCGCATCGAGATCGAGATCAAGCTGAACCGCGACCGCTCGTGGCTGTTGGAGAAGTTGGCCGCGATGAGCGACGACGAGTTGCGGGCGCCGCGCACGTTCAGCGAGAACGACCCCGACAGCCGGTGGTCGCACCTCGATCACTTCGTGCACACGTCGCTCATCGAGCGCAACTGGAACGAGATGTTCCGCCGTCACCTCCGGGGCGAGCGAGGCATGGAACGCCGCGTGCGCGACGACGGGTCGCCGCAGTCGATGGACGAGATCATGGCGGGCATCCACGCCTGGACCGAGGAGTGGAAGCGTGAGCACTCGGGCAAGCCGCTCGACGAGTTGGTGCGCATCGGCCTCGCCATCCGCGCCGACACGCTCGCCCTGTTGGCCGAGTTGAGCGACGAGGAACTCGCCTCGAAGATCCCTGGCGCCCCGTGGGCCGACGGCACAGTGGGCGGCATCATGGCCGCCAACGCCGACCACGGTCGCATGCACTGGGCTTGGGCCACCGAAGACCCCGTACACAACGCCTGATTATTCGCAATCCCCGGAAGCGACCTCGCCCAGTCGTCGCTTAGAGCAATGCCAGCCACGCTGCGACAGTCGAGACCGCCGGCGAGGCCACCGTGATCGGCAATCGCCGGAGGAGTTCGACACTGTCCGGCGAACCATGATGCGCCAGCACCTGTTGGCGGAGTTGAAGCAGAGACAGCATCTGCAATGGCTTGTTCACGTCGGTCGACTCAACGTCGCCGGAGATGCCGTTCACGAGCGGCTTGATCGCATCGGAGAGTTCCGCCAAGTAGGTGTCGCGCTCTCGCCTCCCTCTGGACGCAAGGTCGAGGGCTGGCAACACGGTCATCAACACGGTGGTGGTACCGATGACAGCCATCACCGAGACCAGAAGGGTGTTGCGCGGAAACTCGGATCTCAGGGTTCCAGCGCGCAGGCCCGGAAGAAGAAACACTCCACCCAGCCCGAAGATGAAGGCGCTCCGAAAGGCGAACGTCGACAGCGCGCTCGAAGTCGGACCCGCGCCGGGCGACAACGGGCTCCTTCCTGGGTCGGCGGGGCGTTGGGCAACCACTCTCACGATCACGATGGAGCGGTAGCCCGCCCACAAGCCACGGCCTGCGGTGACACCTCCGAGGATCAATACCAACGACGCCACCAACTGTCGCGGCGTGCTGGTGAGAGCCAGCGACTCGGCGAGGTTCGACTCGGTCCACGGTGTTGGCGCGATCAGCATGATCGGAACAACGACCAAGAGTGCGGGCACGACTCGCCCTGGGTGAGCGAGCCGCGACAACAACGACTCATCCTCGGGATCGCCCTGCGGGCGCACACTCTGCAGCGCATCAGCGAGCTGCTCGAGCAGCGCCTCCCAGCGAACGACCAATAGCGGCCCCACGAGAAGCCACAGCGATGAGAATGCAACCGCCACCGCGCGCCAACCGCTATCGGCCATCGTCGACGTCCAACCAACAGCGAGAGTGAACGATAGGAGGTGGACCACCCCGAGGGCCGGACGCTCGATGACGAACCGCCCGCGCCGGCGTCTGAGCCGTGGGTACGCGGACCGACTGTGCAACGCGCGATCGAAACTCAGGGGCGACTTCACTCCGGCACACCGTATCCAGTCTCCGGCGCCATCCGAATACTCAACCATCTGGTCGACGAACGAGCCGACAGGCTGATACATTCTCAACCATGCGGTTGAATACGGGAGGGCAACGGCGTGGCGGCTGAGCGCGACTTGAACGCCGTCTTCGCCGCACTCGCCGACCCGACCCGGCGCGACATGGTGGCCAGGTTGGCCCAGCGCGATGCCACGGTCAGCGAGCTGGCAGCGCCGTACGACATGAGCGTGCAGGCCATCTCCAAGCACCTCGGCGTGCTCGAGCGGGCAGGTCTGGTGAGCAAGACCAAAGACGCTCAGCGACGCACGGTGCACCTCGACGCGGAGGTGTTCAACCTGATGACCAAGTGGATCGAGCGCTACCGGCGCCAGGCCGAGCAGCGCTACCGCCGACTCGATGATGTGCTTGCCGAGATGAACGAAGCCGGCACCACCGAGGCCGGCTCGAAACGCACTCCCACCCCTCACACACGAAAGAAGAAGCCAGCATGAACACGCATCACATCACCGAGACCACCATCGAAGCGCCTGCCAACTTGCCGGTCATCCGCATGACCCGCGACTTCTGCGCCACCCCTGCTCAGTTGAAGCGGGCGCACCTCGACCCCGACCTGTTCGTGCGCTGGATCGGCCCCGACTCCCTCGCGACTCGCATCGACATCTGGGATGCCCGCGACGGTGGTGAGTATCGCTACGTCAGCAGCCGGGGCGACGAGGAGTACGCATTCCGCGGATGCTTCCACTCGGTCAGCGGAGATCGACTTGTCCAGACATTCACGTTCGAGGGCTACCCCGATGGCGTGTCGCTCGACTCCATGTGGTTCGAGGAGCTCGGGGAGGGCATCACCCGCATGCACATCCAGTCGTTGGTCGACAGCTTCGAAGCCCGTGACGGCATGCTGGCCAGCGGCATGGAAACCGGCGTGAACGAGGGCTACACGAAGCTCGATTCTCTGCTGGCGACGGGCGCTGTGTAACGACCGAGCAGCCCTACTGCCAACCGAACGACAGGTGAAACGCCTCGACGTCGTGATCGTCGACGGCCACGTGTATGAGTAGCGCAGGCACCAACAACCCGGCGCCGATGTACGCACGGATTCCGGGAATCGACGTCTCAAGAGTGACCCGTACGACGTCGACCGCAAACAAGTCTCTGAGGGGTGGCACCTCGAACGCCAAAAAGTCGGTCACTGACGGCGTGCCATCCTCACCTCGTTCTGCGGGCAGCAGACGCTCAAGGAGGTCGAAGAAGTCCTCGGTGAAGCGGACTCGTCGTTCAGTCACGCCGCTCGAGCCGCTTCGCTAGCTCGTCGGTCTCAGCCAAGAACTTCGAGCGAAACGGTTCGGGGACGTCGTCCCAAGTGCGGCAGGTGGCGGCGAGCACCGCATCGGCGCGCTGCTGCGGCGTCATGCGATCCATCTCCGCTGCCGTGATCAGCTTGCGCTCCTGCACAACCGGGAGACTATCCCGCCGGCCGCCTGCGCCAACTCCGGCTGACGAGTTCCAACGCGCCAACAAACCCCACTCACAGGTGGGCGGGTGGGCCGGGGTACTCGAGGATGCGGGTCATCGCCACGCTGACCGTGCGGAACCGGCTGGGCCAGAACGACATGGCCAGCGGGTTGACGGTCTCGTAGTCGACCGACATCGTGAGACCACCCGCGGCCGCGTGTGCCCCCAGTGCTGCATCGAGTAACGCTGGGGCCGACCCGCGCCCCCCCCACCCGGGCCGGGTGTACGGACCAGCGAC